>SKFV01000063.1 GCA_007117785.1 Pseudomonas sp. | reverse complement strand
GTCACAGCAGATTGTTCGTGGATAACCCCGCCAAGTGATTCCAGTGCGGCAGCTTCACCCAACACCAGGTTGAGTGGGTGGATATGCCCGCCGTGCATATCCAGCAAGCCGCCCACATAGCGCGAACTGCCGACGCGCTGGGCAATCGCCGACTGGTCCAGCAGAGTCAGTTGATCATTGCCGTAGCGCTCCCACAGACGCTGCTGCTGTTCCAGGTGGCCGAGTTGCTTGTCAGTCAAGGCAGCGAAAATACCGCCATCCTTCAGATCGCATTGAATGTTGTATTGCGCGACCCGCTCACGAATGATGCGCGCACCTTCAAAGGCCATTTTACCCAGCAGAGCGGCATGTTCAGGTGAGGTGGTGCGCTCGATCACATCGATATCACGGCTGTAACTGTTGACGATCTGGCCGCCATTGCGGCCGGAAGCCCCCCAGCCGACGCGGGCAGCTTCGAGGACTGTTACTTTGAAGCCCTGCTCAGCAAGAAAAAGTCCGGCAGATATGCCGGTGAAGCCGGCGCCGATAATACATATATCGGCATCTGCACTGCCTGTAAGGGCTGGCCGCTCAGGGCAGGGGTTGGCCGATGCGGCATAATAGGATGACGTGTGTTGGGTATGATCCATCTTGGCAGCCCTGTGGAAAATATTTTACAAATTCAGGTTGATGCTACCGCCTGAGCGGGCTTTCTGCCAGAGGTTCTAACACTTTGTGCTCAATAAAAATGACACTCACTACTGGGAGTTCGGTGCTTTTGGTAGCGCCCTGGTCAGCAGGATGCAGACGACCGAGAAGGCCAGCATGCCACCGATAAAATGGAAGGCATCGTTATAGGCCAGAATCTGCGCCTGCTGAATCACCTGATTCTGCAGCGCCTGCAAGGCGGCCTGCTCACTACCCAGTTGTGCCTGCAGAATGGCCAGGCGCTCAACGAGTTCGGGATTGCCGGGGTGGATATGCACGCGAAGCTGTTCGTAATACACGCTGCTGCGGTTATCCAGCAAGGTTGCCAGTAGAGCAATGCCCAGGGCGCCACCGATATTGCGCAGAATGTTATAAAGGGTAGAAGCCGAGCCGGCCTGGGACGGGGGTATCAGTGCGGTCGCCAGGATAGACAGCGGCACCAGAATCATGGGCTGGCCGAGCGCACGAATGATCTGGATCGCCAGTAGCTGGTCGCCCGCAAAGTCGAGATTCAGACGGCCACTGAGAAAACTGGCGGTGGCAAACAGCATAAAGCCGCAGGCGCAGACCCAGCGCGCATCCAGATGTCGCATCAGCAGCGGCACCAACGGGATAACCAGCAATTGCGGCAATCCCATCCACATGATGACCTGGCCGATTTGCAACGGGGTATAGGCCTGTACCTGTGCCAGGTAAAGGGGCAGAATGAAAATGGTGCCGAACAGTCCGACCCCGAGACCGATATTGGCCAGGCTGCCGAGCAGAAAATTGCGTTCTGCGAACAGGCGCAGATTGACCAGGTGATTATCACGCGACAGCTGCAGAATCACAAAGCTGACCAGGCTGACAAAGGCAATCAGCGCCAACAGTCGCATGGTCATGGATTCGAACCAGTCTTCCCGATAGCCCTCTTCGAGGAATACCAGCAGGCAGCCCAGGCCGATGAGCATGGTCAGGATCCCGGCGTAATCGCCCTGGCGCAGCAATTCCCAGCGTGGAGGTTGCTTGTCCAGGCCATAGAGCAGGCCGGCGATCATCAAGGCACCCGGAATAACGTTGATATAGAAAATGTATTCCCAGCCAAAGTGCTCAGTCAGCCAGCCGCCCATGGCCGGACCGATCGAGGGGGCGAAGGTAGCGGTGATGGCAAACAGCGCCATGCCCTTGGGGCGGGTTTCCAGTGGCAGCTTGGTGAGTACCAGAGTGAAGGCAAAGGGGATCAGCGCGCCGCCAGCCAGCCCTTGCAGGACGCGAAAGGCCACCATGCTTTCCAGGCTCCAGGCCATCGAACAGAGCAGTGAGGCAATGACAAAGAGCACCGAGACACTGACGGCAAAACGCCGTGGTGACATGACGACGGTCAACCAGGCCGCCAGCGGAATCACCACCACCTCAGCGACCAGATAAGACGAGGAAATCCATGAGCCTTCTTCCAGGGTGGCCGACAGGGCACCCTGGATTTCCTTCAGTGAGGCGTTAACGATCTGGATATCCAGAATCGCCATGAAGGCGCCGAGAATGGCCGCCAGGATAGCGATCCAGTCGCGCCGGGTTGGCGGTGGTATCTGCTCCGGGGGCATCAGGGGGGGTGGCTTACTGGTCACGCAAGTCGACCCGCACCGTTACCGACATACCGGGTCGCATGTGGGCGCTAAGGGGATGAGTCGGGTCGGGCAGAATCTTTACCGGAATGCGTTGCACCACCTTGGTGAAATTGCCGCTGGCGTTATCTGCTGGCAGCAGGCTGAATTGCGAACCGGCAGCCGGAAACAGGCTGTCGATATGCCCTGCAATGTGATCTCCCGGATAGGCATCCAGGGTCAGTCGCACCGGCTGGCCGGGCCGCATGCGGCTGATCTGGGTTTCCTTGAAGTTGGCCTGCACCCATAGCTGCTCCATGGGCACCAGGGCCAGCAGGTGTTGTCCCGGTTGCACGCTCTGGCCCAGGCGGACATGCCGCTGGCCGATAATACCGTCAATCGCCGCACGCACATCACTGCGCTCGATGTTCAATTGTGCCTGATCAATGTCACTGGCAATGGCTTCCAGCTCAGCGGCCAGTTGCTCCAGTTCAGCTTCAAGTCTGGCATCTGCCAACCGCTGGGTGGTCAGTTCGGCTTCGGCGTGCTGCTGCTGAGCGCGGGCAACGGCCACGCTGGCTTGCAGGGTGCTTTCTTGTTCAACGGCTGCATAGCCGGAGCGTAACAGAGGAGCCAGGCGATCGAGATCGCGCTGGTAGCGCTGCTGTTCAGCTGCTCGCGCGGTCACACTGGCGCTGGCAGCTGCCAACAGGCTGTCTTGCTGGGCCAGACGAGCACGAACCTGGGTAACCGCCGCTTCGGTGGCGGCATAACGTGCCTGAGCACGGCGCAAGGCCAGTTGGTGATCGCGCGGATCCAGACGCAGCAGGATATCACCACGTTCCACTGGCTGATTGTCAGTCACCAGAATCTCACTGACCTGGCCATGCAGCTGACTGCTGACACGGGTGATATCGGCTTGCACATAGGCGTTGTTGGTGCTGCTGTAATGCTGTCCAATCAGCCACCAGTAAGCGCCATAACTGACCAGAGCCAATAGCACGACGAAGAAAAAACCCAAGAGTCGAAGACGTACGCGAGCGGACACGGATTTACCTGAGTATGATTGTCTTTGTTTTAAACTGCTTACAGGCTTTTGCACTGCTGGCTAAACACTAGCACTGTCCAGCATGCCGATACAGCAGTTAGAATCTGGAAACTTTGTTGCACTCAGGGAACAGTGAAGGGAGCAGTGGTATGGGTCTGGATGATGCGTTGATTTTTACCCGTGTGGTCGAGTGCCACAGTTTTACTAGTGCGGCAAATACGCTGGGGATGCAGAAGTCCACGGTCAGTCGACGGATTGTGCAGCTGGAAGAGCGCCTTGGCGTGCGCCTGCTCAACCGAACCACGCGCAAGTTGCGTCTGACCGAAGTGGGTCAGGCCTACTATGAGCGCTGTCGCCAGATCATGCAGGAGTTCGCTGAAGCCGAGCAGGCGATCATGCAGTTGCAGAGTGAACCCACCGGCTTGCTTCGCGTCAGCTCGCCGATCGAATTTGGCCAGCTCTTTCTTGGCGGCGTAGTGGGAGACTTCATGTGTCGCTACCCGGCCATTCAGGTGGAAGTTGATCTGACCACACGGGTGATTGACCCAGTGGAAGAGGGCGTTGATGTGGTCATTCATCGGGGTCGCCCGCAAGATTCCAGCCTGGTCGCACGGCCGATGATGGCCAGTCGGCGTCAGCTGTTTGCCAGCCCGGACTACTTGCGTGAATACGGTACCCCGCAAACACCACAGGAGCTGGTACGTCATCGTTGCATTCATACCGTGATGGACAGCAGCCGCAAGTGGCGTTTTGTCGAACCGGATGTCAGCATCAACATCAATCCTGTCTTGAGCGTCAACAATATTACCTTTGCGCGTGAGGCTGCGATTTCCGGTGCGGGCATCATCAATGTGCCAGGCTTTATCGCTGATCCACAGGTCGAAGAGGGCAAGCTCTGCCGTTTGCTCGAGCATTGCCAGTTACCCAGTAGTGAGTTGTACGCGCTCTATCCCTCGCGACGTTTTCAATCGATGAAGGTCAAGGCATTCATTGACTTTGTTATCGCCAGGCTGGAAGAGCGAGTTAATCTGGGACTGGATGAAGAATTGCTGGCATTGATCAACCATTGAGTGCAAGGATTCAAGCGCAGCGCCCGCTCAGGTAGAATGCGGCCATTGCCCTGTCGGGCGCCGGCCCACCCGTAGAGAGATTCCATGACTGTTCGTACCCGTATTGCTCCGTCACCGACTGGCGACCCGCATGTTGGCACCGCCTATGTTGCCCTGTTCAATCTGTGTTTTGCCCGCCAGCACGGTGGTCAGTTCATTTTGCGCATCGAAGACACCGATCAGGTGCGTTCGACGCCGGAGTCCGAACAGCAGATTCTCGATGCCCTGCGTTGGCTCGGGCTGGAGTGGGACGAAGGCCCGGATGTAGGCGGTCCACATGGTCCCTATCGGCAAAGCGAGCGCAGTGCGATTTATCAGCAGCACAGTGAACAACTGATCGAACAGGGTCATGCCTTTCGTTGCTTCTGCTCGGCAGAGCGCTTGACTGAGCTACGCACTGAGCAGATGGCCAACAAACAGACCCCCGGTTATGACGGCCATTGCCTTAACCTTGATGCGGCCGAGGTAGAGCGTCGCGTGGCTGCCGGTGAGCCCCATGTGGTGCGAATGCAGGTACCGAGCGAGGGCATCTGCGTGGTCAAGGATATGCTGCGCGGCGAGATCGAGATTCCCTGGGAACAGATCGATATGCAGGTGTTGATGAAAGCCGACGGCCTGCCCACCTATCACCTGGCCAATGTGGTGGATGACCACCTGATGGGTATCACCCACGTATTGCGCGGTGAAGAGTGGATCAATTCGGCACCCAAACACATGTTGCTGTATCAGTACTTCGGCTGGGATATGCCTGCATTGTGTCATATGCCGCTGCTGCGCAATCCGGACAAGAGCAAGCTGTCCAAGCGCAAGAACCCGACCAGTATTACCTTCTACGAACGCATGGGTTACCTGCCCCAAGCCGTAGTCAACTATCTCGGTCGCATGGGCTGGTCGATGCCGGATGAGCGGGAAAAGTTTTCTCTGGACGAGATGGTCGAGCACTTTGATATCCAGCGGGTATCCCTGGGGGGGCCGATTTTCGACGTAGAGAAGCTTTCCTGGTTGAACGGCCAATGGCTGCGTGAGCTGGATACCGAGGCCTTTGTTCGTGCTGCCCAGGCCTGGGCGCTCAATGCGGACTACCTCAAGCCTCTGGTG
>SKFV01000301.1 GCA_007117785.1 Pseudomonas sp. | reverse complement strand
GCGGCGCGGGTTGCCCGGGCATCAATCACTTCATCGCCTTCATCCAGCAGGATCAGGCCTTGCCCGCCGGTTGGCAGATCAAAGTAGCTGTCTACCGCAGCGGCGGTCAGTTCGTAGGGCTGGCCCTGATAGTCGACCCCCGGGCCGAGGTACTTGCCCAGCGTGAGCTGCGGCTTCACGGAGGGGTTGATGGCGACAAAGGGGATGCCCAGGCGGGTGCCGAGTACTGCCGCCAGCCAGCCGCCCATGGAGGTACCGGCAATCAGTTCCACGCGTTCCCAGGGGCCTTGCTCGAGCGCGTTATCGATCAACCGCCCGGTAGGCAAGGTGTAGTCGATAGCCTGCCCGCTTACCGGGCCGAGCTTGCTCAGGCTCTGCAATTTGGCAGAGCTGGGGTCAAAGGCGCTGGCAAAGCCGTGCAGATACTTTAATTGCATATTCACCTTGTAAGTGGGGCATCACAGTATAGCGCCCGGCGCAGCCCAGTTACTTGTACCGCGGGCTGCGCTGTGGCGCTGGACGCGCTGTCATTAAGGCCTGGTGACCAGCCGAACAGCTGCCTTATCCGACGTTAAGTCAAATACCCCGGACTTGAAGTCGATCATCAGGTAGTCATTGTGGTAGGGGATTTTCGGGTAATCAAAGCGTGACCAATAAGGCGCTGCGGCATCCGCCCTTACATCCGGGAATGCGTCTGCAATGGCTGGATGGCGTGGGCTGCCATGGCAGTTGTAAGGTTTGCTGTGGCGCGGTTCATCTTCAGGCCCGAATGTGGTCAGTTTACCGTTACGGCAATACACCAATGAATTCAACTCCATCAAGGTCGGCAAACGCCAGTCGGAACGCCCGGCAAAAGATGGGCTGTTCAGCTGGCCCAGCTCTGCTGCGCTGAACTGGCTTGCCCCCCCTTCTGTTTCAGGCAGGCATTGGCTGCCATCCCAGCGCAGGCCCAGGGCACAGCGCATCCACAACAGTCCGGTAGCACGGTCCAATACCGTACCGTCATTGCGTTCCTCATAGCCCTCAGTAAAAGGGTCCAGGTACCTAAATGCATCATCCACTGCGGCCAGAATGCCGGGTAAGGCAGGATGGGCATGGCTGGTCATGCGCTGCAATAACCGGTCGGCACGAGCGATATGCCATGGATCATTGGCGTGCATCACGCTAAATTCAGCCGCTTTCAACAGCAACAGGTCGTCATCCACTGTTTCATAGGCGGATAAGGTCAGATGGATGCTTTCGGCTTCCAGCGGCACGCCTGGTGCACGTTCGCGATCATCCGAATTCGACTGCGTGGCAGTCAACATCGCCAAATCCAGCATGGCAACCCGACCCAACGTCTGGTTCTGGTGATACAGATAATCACCGAGTGCATCGCGTATTGCCGGAACGAATCGACTGGACTGCCTCACCAAGGGCAACAACTGCTCAGCGTACAGCGTAATTTTTTCTTCAGTGTCCAGCGTGTTATAGGCGGCGCTCATCAGATCCAGCTGCAACAGGTCTTCTGGGCTTAAAAACCGCGTCAAACGGGCTTTCAGATAGGCTTGATAGGGGTCTGCTGCCTGCATGTGTGCATGCCGCAACAAGTCTGCCAGTTGCCGTTCGTTATCGGTGATCGGGCGGACCAAAAAGGCATGATGTTCATTTTTTTGTATGGCTTTTGTGCTGAGATATCGACCTTCGATAAACCAGGTATTGAGCCCGGATGTGAAATCTCTTCCCACCGCTTCCAATGCGATAGGTTCATGTGTGCTGCTGATGTAGTAGCGCTCGTAAGGACGAAACAGCTTGTCAGCGGCCAAGAGTTTGGCACCCGCCGCGCAGGTGCTGGTGTGTTCAGACAGACAACTGAAAAAGCCACGCGCCTCCGCATCGGAGGGTAAACGCCAACGTTTATCAGATCCTGACTCAAGCGAACCGATAAGCGTTGCAAGCTCACCGAATCTCGGTCTCGGTGGCAATGGAATAGCCGTTCCCTGGCAGCCTTGCCCGAGTTCAAAGGTCATACCTGCGCGACAGGCTTGCCAGGCCAGACCGCTCTCGGCGTCAATGACAAGGTCATTCAAGCGGACCAACGCAGGCAGATCATAGGCCGGATCAGGTGAGAAACTACCAAAAGCCCCTGCAGCACCGGCTGCCCCCTTGCCGGAACTGACCAATTGCACGGAATGTTCCACGGTATCTCGCAGCGGCCCCCTGTTCAACGATTCCCCAAACGGCTGATAAGCAATAGCGCCGCTGCCGCTGCCTTGTGACATCGGCGTGCTGGTCCAATAGCTATCTACCAGGGTATAGGACGGCTCATCACGCCCGCGCCAGTGGTTGGTGTCGATACGGTGATGCATGAACGCAGGGAAAAACGTTGGATCCAGGCCCAGGGCATACCCCTTGTCCGCATGAGGGTTGTGCGCTTGCCAAAGGGCCAGACGCTCGGCGGGCACCTGACGCTGCGATACATGCAGGCTCAGAATCTCAGCATGGTTGGGTACGCGCCAGTTATCCAACCCGCAGAGTTTATTCGCATTGGCAAAATGCACGAGGCGGTTCCAGCCTTCGCCATTATCCGGGGCCTCGGACGTGACCACCTGAAAGTTATCCGCAGGCAATCCGATGGTATTGGGTGCATGCCCGTGATGGGTCAGTTTCAGAGTTGACTGGCCAACGCCACCGAAGGTGAATTTCTGCCGAAAGTCCTGCGGGCCACCGTCCCAGGTTTTGACTTCCCAGATCAGGCCAGTTGCCCGGTCTTTGACACAGGCCCAATTATCTTCGTCCTCGTGGAGGGGTTCACCCTCTGCATCCAGTTTTTGTAAATCCAACAAAGCGCGCTGTTGTGCCGTGGAAAACACCGCCTGCATACTCACGCGATCGTGTTGTGCATACAGCGCAGCTGTCTGCTCCAGCGCCTGCTCCTGTTGCGCACTTGCGGCAAGGGCTTGCTGACGCAGTGACTGAAGTTCAGTCACGGGCCCGACCTGGGAAAGAACAAGCCAAGCCGCTATCAGCCAAAACATGGAAAGACGCCATATGCCCCGACGGCTCTGCAACATCTGCCACCAGACATAAACCAGAGTTATCAACACCAAGAATGCCATCGCCAAGATGTGTGCTGAAGCAGAAAGCATCTCAGCCAGCCCCATAAGCAGCGTACCGGCGCGCCCGGAGCTGAAGGCCATGGCGACCAGGATAGTCAGCAGCACACCCACAATAGCGGTGCCGACTTTCCACTGTGCCACCCCTGTTCTGCCGGCTATACCCCTTGCCAGCATCGACAACAAGACCAGAGATATCAGTAAAGCACTGGCCAGTGTGATCGACGAAAGCAGGAAGACCAGCAGATGAACCGTCAGGTTTTCGGCAACCGTGTTGGGTTGGCCATAATCACTGTAATCAGGAATCCTTACACCCGTGCCCGCAAGCCAGTGCCATAATCCGCCGACAAGCAGTTCTGCGACCATAAAGAGCGCCATCAAGGCGAGCACAGCACACAACCAGGTCAGTAAAAAGCGTTTCATCAGAGCGTCCCTGTAAGGTCGTCAATAAGCAAAGTCAGGTATCCATACCCTGCTTGACCACGACCAGGGAAAGCTGATCAACAAGCAAAAGAGCATGCTGATGGATAATATGCGGACACTCGCGTGCTTGTCTTGCTCTAAATCAGCGCGAGTTGCCTCATGCGTGATTTTAACGCAAGCTCCTCGCTGCGGTGCTGGCAGGAAACTGGCACAGCTGTAATCCATTGGAATACGCCCGGTCATGGATAACGGGATATTCGTCGTCGATGAGAGCTGTAAGGTGAGCAGACAGGTGCGTGGTTGGCTGGCGCAGACCGGCTTGGTAGCCCTGGGCCTGATGTTGAGTGCGGCGCTGGCAGCCGCGCCTTTGAGTTTCGAGCAGGCCAAGACCCAGGCGCGCCAGCAGGTGTATTTTGACCGCCATACGGTCGGTACCTTGTATTGCGGCTGCCAGTGGGAGTGGCTGGGGCGCTCGGGCGGGCGGGTTGACCTGGACAGTTGTGGCTACCAGATCCGTCGTCAGGAGGTGCGCGCCCAGCGTATCGAATGGGAGCATGTGGTGCCGGCATCGAATTTTGGTCGCGCGCGCCAGTGCTGGCAGGATGGCGGGCGTAGCAACTGCAAGGCAACAGATCCGGTTTTCAATGTGATGGAGGCCGATCTGCATAACCTGTCGCCGTCGATTGGCGAGGTCAATGCGGACCGTTCCAATTTCCGTTTTGCGCCGATTCGTGGCGCGGCGCAAACCTATGGTGCCTGTGCCATGCAGGTGGATTTCCAGAACCGGGTTGCCGAGCCGCCAGACCCGGTGAAGGGCAAGATTGCGCGCATCTATTTCTATATGCATGACCGTTATGACCTGCCTATGGCGCGGCAACAGCAGCAGGTGTTCATGGCCTGGGACCAGCAATTTCCGGTGTCTGACTGGGAGTTGGAGCGCAACCGGCGGATCAGCCGCCTGATGGGCCATGGAAACCCCTTTGTGACTGGCGCGCGGGAGTGGGCACCGGGTCATCGCAACTCGGCAGAAGGTGTGGTGAGCTGGCTACCGGAGCCAGCGGCCAGAACGCAGGACGCTGGCGGTGAGGTTCGCGGTAATCGCAATAGCAAGGTCTATCACTTGCCGCAGGGGTGCCCGGGCTATAACCAGATCAGCCAACAGAATGTGGTGGTGTTTGCCAGCGCAGCAGAGGCTGAAGCGGCGGGGTTTCGGCGGGCGGGGAATTGTCGCTGAGCTGCCGGTGACATGGTTGGCCACCGGCAGTGGGTCTGTCAGGCTGCTATAACCGGGATGCGGTTAGGCTCTGGTGAGGTGAATGGCAGCGGGGGCAAGCCGTGTCGGGCTCTGGCGCGCTGGCAATCGTCGTTGGGCTGGCCGTTCTCGCCATGCCAGGCAAACTCACGACAGGTACTCGAGCGATGTTCATACACCGTGCAGCGCACGCCCTGGCCGATATCGCCCATCAGGCCGATACAGCGGGGGTTGGTCTGGTTGGTGCCTTGCATGCAGCTTAAATGCGGAGAGATCTGTTCCGTCAGTGCGGCCGGTACGTGGCCTTCGGGGGCGGTGTCCGTTTCCCCCCAGTAAAACGATACCCTGAATGTGGCGCAGCAAGCACCGCAGTTCAGACAGGGCGTGTCTTGGCTCATTTCATCGCAACCCTCATCTTGCTCTGGATTACGCTTTTTACTCCTGTGCGGGGCTGGCTAGCAATAGGCTGAAAGGCGCTTTTGCAAAAAACTGGCATTGGCCGCTGCCCCTGTGCTGAAATATCCGGCTGTTTGGACAGATAAGGCGCACGCTGTGAGTGATACCCGCCCCGTAATAAGTGAAGTACATGGCCAGATTGGCCATTTGATTCTGAACCGCCCGGCGCAGTTGAATACCCTGACCCTGGAAATGATCCGCCTGTTGCAGCAACAGCTGTCCGCCTGGGCGGATGACCCGACAGTGCGCGTGGTCGTACTGCGGGCGACCGGCCATAAGGCCTTTTGTGCCGGTGGCGAT
>SKFV01000100.1 GCA_007117785.1 Pseudomonas sp. | reverse complement strand
TCCCGCTGGTGATCGCCGACACCAGCGACCCCGCCAGCCTGAAAGCCATGGTTGCCAGCAGCAAGGTGATCCTGACCACCGTCGGGCCCTACCAGCTGTATGGCTCCGAACTGGTCGCCGCCTGCGCTGAACTGGGCACCGACTATGTCGACCTCTGCGGCGAACCCGCCTGGATGCGTCAGATGATTGATGCCCACGGCGACGCCGCCAAACAGAGTGGTGCCCGCATCGTATTTTCTTGCGGCTTCGACTCCATCCCCTTCGACCTCGGCGTCTGGTTCCTGCAACAGGCTGCCAAACAGAAACTCGGCACGACGCTGCCACGGGTCAAAGGCCGGGTACGCAAGATGAAAGGCACCTTCTCCGGCGGCACCGCTGCCAGCCTCAAAGCCACACTGATTGCAGCCAAGAAAGACCCGAAAATCTACCAGCTGCTAAGCGATCATTTTGCGCTGGCACCCGGCTTTAGTGGCCCCGAGCAACCACCAGCGGACAAACCACAACATGAAGACGAACTGAACAGCTGGGCAGCACCCTTTATCATGGCCGCGATCAACACCCGCAACGTACATCGCTCCAATTTCCTGCTTGACCATGAGTATGGCAAGGATTTTGTCTACGACGAAATGATCCTTACCGGGCCTGGTGAGCAAGGCAAAGCGACTGCTGAGCACGTAGGCAATGACCGCTCACTGGCCAGCGATTCAGCACCCAAGCCGGGCGAGGGCCCAAGCAAGGAAGAGCGCGAAACCGGCTTTTATGATGTGCTCTTTATCGGTGAAGGCAAAGACGGCAAAACCCTCAAGGCCAGCGTTTCCGGCAAACGTGACCCGGGCTATGGCTCGACGTCACGCATGATTGCCGAAAGTGCCCTGTGTCTGCTGCGCGATGCCACCGACACCCCCGGCGGCATCTGGACCACGGCCCCGGCCATGGGCGACAAGCTGATCAAGCGCCTGCAGGAACATGCCGGCCTGACATTCAAACTGGAAGATTGAGTAGCGGGTAACCAAAAAGCCCCGGCAGCTTTAAGGCTGCCGGGGCTTTTTTGCCTGACCCGCTTTAACGCAGATTGAAACTGTAGGTCAGGTAAATGCGGGTTTCGTCGATATCACGCTGGCTCGGCACATTGCTGCGCAAGCTGGCGTGACGCAGAGAAAACCCCAGATTCTTCAGGGCGCCTTCCTGTACCGTGTAATCCACCCGCAGATCTCGCTCCCACTCCTTGTCCTGTCCCGAGTCCTGCCCACGCACATTATCGCCGCGCAGGTACTTGGCACTGGCTCGCAGACCAGGGATTCCTGCTTCGGCGAAGTTATAGCCATACTCGACCAGCCAGGTACGCTGCTCGGCACGCAAGAACTTACCCAACTGCGAATCAGTGATCAGATAAGCTGTAGTGCCGTCACCGTTGTTAACGAACGGAAAGGCACTCTTGCCGCTCAGCTGCTGACGACCCAAACCGACGCTATGCCCATCCTGACTGTAGGTAAACATAGCGCTGATCACGCGGTTATCCACCTTAGCGCCATAACCGGCAGTTTCACTGCGGTTAGCGCCGTAAGCACTACTGTCAAAATAACGCAGATCAGTACTCAGGCTACCGGCACCCAGAGCCGTGCTGTGTTGCGCACCAATGAAGTGCTGGCGATAAAAGTCTTGCAGCTGACCGAAGTAATAGCTGGCAGTCAGGCTATCATTGACCTGGTAATCACCCCCTGCAAAGCGGAACTGGTTGACCCGGGCAGCAGTGCTGGCCCCACCAATGCCCATATTTTCGTAATTGGTTGATGCCCGAGCACTGACACGCTCGATCTGGCCCAATTGCAGAGTAAGGTTATCCACATCACGAGAAACCAACTGGCCGCCACGGAAGGTCTGCGGCAACAGACGACCATCGTTGCTGGTCAGGACGGGCAGGCGCGGGCGCAACACACCCAAGTCGACACGGGTCTGTGCGACCTGCAGCTTGCCGGTCAGATCAATACGCCCAAACTCACTGACCGCTGAACCATCACTCTCCAGCGGAAACAGTTGGCCCGGGCTGCGGGTGATGCCTGTTTTACCCTGGCGTCCGCCACCATCCAGTCGCACACCATATTGACCAAGCGCATCCAGACCCAGCTTTACGCCACCAGTATCAACCCAGCCGGACTGGAACTGCAGCAAAAAGCCCTGACCCCACTCCTCGCTGCGGGAAAATCCAGGGTTACCGCTGCGCTGATCCTGGTTATGGTAAAAGTTTCGCAGTCCCAGAGTCAGTGAACTGTCACTGACAAAGCCATTGCTGACCTGCGCCTGGGCGCTGAGGGAGGTTGCCAGCAGGCTGGCAGCAATAGCGCCGGCCAGAGTGGTTTTGTTCATCATGGGTGCTCCTGATTAATCATTGTTGTATCCCCTGCCAGGGACAGGGGCGGTAATATAAATGAAATATCAGGCAAACATAAAGATTGGCCGGCTATGGCGTTATTCGACAAAAGTATGAAATACGACCAACCGGTCAGGGATGTAGCGTGAAAAAGCCCATTACAGAGCCTTTTCAAACACTTTTGAATTGCGCTGATAGTTATATAACGAAGCGCGCTTGGCCGGCAGACGCTCCACCGTGCTGGGCACAAAACCCCGCTCACGAAACCAGTGGGCGGTTCGCGTGGTCAGCACAAACAGGGTATCCAGGCCCAATTGCCGACACTGTCGCTCGATATGCGTCAGTAACTGATCACCACGCTGACCATGCCGGTAGGCCGGATCAATCGCCACACAAGCCAGCTCTCCCGCCGATGAACCTTCCAGTGGATACAGTGCAGCACAACCGATCAGCGCCCCATCGCGCTCAATCAACGTGAACTGACCAATCTCTGTTTCCAGCATCTCGCGCGAGCGACGCACCAGAATGCCCGCCTCTTCCAACGGCCGCAAAAGCTCCACCAGGCCGGCGACATCATCAATGGTGGCTGGGCGAATAATCTCGAAAGCTTCCTGACTGACCAGCGTACCGCCCCCGTCGCGGGTAAAGAGTTCGGTCAGAATGGCACCATCTTCGGCAAAGCTGACGATATGGCTACGCCGGACGCCATGGGTACATGCCTTGCACGCCGCCTGCAGAAGATTTCCAGCCAGACTATGGCCCAATTGCTCCTGCAACAGCGTCGCCTGGGCCGTTCGCAACTCCCGCAGCAAGTTACCCTCAGCATCAAGGATACCGGTATCCGGCCCAAGCAGGATCAGCTTGTCCGCGCCCAGAGCGACCGCAGCACTGGTAGCGACATCTTCACAGGCCAGATTGAATACCTCGCCGGTTGGCGAATAGCCTATCGAGGACAAGAGTACAATCGCCTGTTCATCCAGATGCTGACTGATTGCCTTGCGATCAATCCGCCGCACTTCCCCGGTATGGTGATAATCCACCCCATCCACCACACCAATCGGCTTTGCCGTCACCATATTACCGCTGACCACGCGCAAGCGAGAGCGCTGCCCCGACGGGGCCGTGCACAATTGCGCCTCAATGCTGATACGCAAACTGCCCACCGCCTCCATCACCGCAGCCAGTGTATCCATATCAGTAACCCGCAGATCCTGATGATAACGCGACGGCAAACCGCGCAGACTCAGGCTTTCCTCAATCTGCGGGCGTGAGCCATGCACCAGTACCAGCCGCACACCCAGGCTGTTAAGCAGCATGATGTCATGAATGATATTGGTAAAATTCGGGTGCGCCATCGCCTCACCCGGCAGCAGCACAACAAAAGTGCAATCCCGGAGGGTGTTGATATAAGGCGGCGAGTGTCGAAACCAGTTGACGTAATCAGGCATTCGCTGCGTTCCGGGCAAAAATGCAGTGTAGGGAGTTTTCACCCTGCGCAGCAAGCCCGCGCTAGCTGCTAGTATCGGGTTATCAATAATGAAACAGTAAGAGAGTCATGCATGTCGACACCCGATCTCGACTTCCAACCTGTCTCCACCGCCAGCGCAGCGGTCGATCGCCTGGCCGAGTTGTACCAGTTTGCCACTGAGGCGCTGGAACAGGCCCTGCACGATTACTTGCGCCAGCGCAGCCAGCCCGACACCGAACACCTTCGCCAGTTCTGCTACCCCGAACTGCGCCTGAACTATAAGGCCCAGGGCGAAGCCCCCAGCACCGTGCGCGCCTTTGCCCGCGTACAGGTACCCGGCACCTACAGCCTGACCGTGACCCACCCCGAAGCTTTCCGGCAGTACCTGATGGAACAGTTGGAACCCCTGCTGCGCGACTTCAGCATCGAACTCAGCGTCGGCCTCAGCGATCAGCCGATTCCCTACCCTTACGTACTGCCCCACGACGAACTGGCCCGCTCCGGGATTACCGCCGGTGAACTGTCCCGGGTATTTGCCGGCACCGACCTGTCCGCCATCACTGACCGCGCCGCCGATGGCCAGCACAGCTGGGAAGACCTCGACACCCTGCCAATGGCCCTGTTCGACGCGGCCCGCGTCGACTTTTCCCTGCGCCGCCTGGTGCACTACACCGGCAGCGACTGGCAACACGTGCAACCCTGGATACTGCTGACCAACTACCACCGTTATGTCGACCAGTTCATTCGTTACAGCATGGACATGCTGCTGACCGAATCACGCTTTGAACGCCTGGTATTGCCCGGCAACGTCATCATTGAACGCGGCATGGCCGAAGACGACATGCAAGCCGTGGTCGACAGCGTCGCCTGGCACCGTTTCCAAATGCCGGCCTATCACCTGCTGGCAGCCGATGGTGACGGCATTACCCTGGTCAATATCGGCGTCGGCCCCTCGAATGCCAAAAACATCACCGACCACCTGGCCGTTCTGCGTCCACACTGCTGGCTGATGATCGGCCACTGCGGCGGCCTGCGCCAGTCGCAAACCATCGGCGACTACGTGCTGGCCCACGCCTACATGCGCCGCGACGGCATTCTCGACCGGGTGCTACCCCCACACATTCCCTTGCCGGCCCTGGCAGAAGTACAACAGGCCCTGCAAGTCGCCGCCGCCGAAGTCACCGGCGACCAGGGCGACGCCCTGAAACGCCGCCTGCGCACCGGCACGGTATTGACCTACGACGACCGCAACTGGGAACTGCGCTGGGCGCAGGAGCGGCCACTGATCAACCAGGCCAGGGCCATTGCGGTGGATATGGAAAGTGGCACCATCGCCGCTCAGGGCTACCGCTTCCGCGTACCCTACGGCACCCTGCTCTGCGTCTCCGACAAACCCCTGCACAGCGAAATCAAACTACCCGGCGCCGCCGGCGCCTTCTACCAACGCGCCGTCACCCAGCACCTGCATATCGGCATCGCTGCACTGGACTTGCTGCGAAGCCAGCTGAATGCATTGCACTCACGCAAATTGCGTAGCTTTGATGAGCCGCCGTTTCGTTAATTGGCACGAGGAAAGTTATTTGCAGGGATTGTGTTTGGTGACAGCCACACAAATGCCAGGAAGGGGTGTTGCCAGCTACCTGCCCCAGACCGTCGATGTACAGGGATGTACATCGACGAGCCCCAGGGACGGCTCGTAGCGTGTCTG
>SKFV01000304.1 GCA_007117785.1 Pseudomonas sp. | reverse complement strand
CTGCGAAGATGCCGGTGTCGGTGTGGACTTGGCGCTCACCTGTAAACAGGGCGACATCTGAGTAGCTTTCGCCGTCTACAAAGCTCGCGATTCCGGCGTGCGTCGTGTTGTGTTGGGGCATGGGTATGCCTCCTGTTTTTCTTTAGTGGGTTTCAGGGTGCCGGTTAGGCGGTTTGGGATTTGTTGCCGGTGAAGGCGCGGTAGTTGGCCAGAATGCGGTTGGCATCGCTGGCGTTGTTGGGGTCGTTGTCGCCACCGTGGTTGGTGTTGATGTTGCTTTGGTCACCGGCATTGGAGGCAAAGACGGACAGCAGGTCGGCGGCCATTTGTTTGTCGGTGCCGTTGATAATGAGTTTTTCAGCCATTTGAGGCTGGTTGTAGGTGGCACAGGCCTTCATGATGTCAGCCGCGCGCTCGCGTTCGGCAGTGACAGCCGCCTGGGCATCCGGGCCTTCTTTCTGGATGGAAGCGACCAGCTCAGGATGCTGGGCTTTCAGGGTGTCCAGAGTCAGGGCGCTGACTTCCAGAGTGCCAGTAGGGTTCTGGGCTTTGATTTCATCGGAGAGCGCCTTCACCAGTTCGGGGTGTTTGGCTTTGAGTTCGTCAAGAGTCATAGCATTTTCCTGTGGGTTTTGGGGGGGTTCTTTAGGGGGGGGCTGCTTTCGTTGTTGTCTGGCTGTTTCTAGGAACTTAGAAAGGTCGTGCTTGCAAGCATTTGCTGCGGCTTGCAAGTCAACATCAAGGCGGTCTGCCAATCCTATTTCAACCCATTCCCTTGCCATCAGGGTTGTTCCTTGGCCATTGTTTGCCTTGATGATTTCTTCTAGCTGGCCGCGTTTTTCTTCGCCACATTTTGCGACATAAGAATCCATGAGGCTTTTTCCGATTTTGTCCAGCATGTCGGCTATTTCTCGGAGGTCGGAGGCATTCCCCATGCCAACAGTCCAGGGGTTATGGATCAGGCCCCATGAGCCGATCCCCATGACTGTTTCGTCTGCCGCTGAAGCAACAATGGAGGCAATGCTTGATGCTTGCCCAATGACTTTTGCAGTGACTTTTGCTGGGTGACCACGCAAAAAGTTTGCAATGGCCAGGCCGTCATCTACAGAACCGCCCTGCGAGTTGATTAACAATTCGATTTCATCCACGTCACCCAGTGCTCGAACTGAGTTTATAAACTCGTTGCTGGCTACCGAGTCGTCATCCCAGATGTTTTTGCCAATGCTGCCATCAATGATGACCTGTGCAGTTCGAGCTTTGCCTTTGGCTTTTGCTTCCAGCCAGTGCTTTTCAGGAGGCATTTTCTTCTTCCTCTTCGTTGTTCAGGATGTCGATGGCTTGTTGCAAAGCCCCGTTTTTGGAGGTGATGCGGGGGTCTGAGTCCAGAATCAGGCCGTGGTCATCGGCACTCTGGTTGCTTTTGCGGATTTCTTCGTCCAACTGCTCTAGGCTCCAACCGCGCTGTCCTGCTGCTTCTGAGCGAGGAATAAACCCGGCACGAACTTCCAGCAGGTCGGCAGTGACTTCTTTGAGCGGATCAACCCACGCCCATTTCGGTGCGATCCAGTCAATCGCCAGGTATTTCTTGCGGTTGGCCCAGTAGTCCGGCAGGTTGATGGCACCGCTGACCACGGCGACATCTAGCCACTTAGCGGCAATTTTGCGGCACCATTGGTGAACCAGCAGATGGGCTTGCAGGGCTTCGGCACGGCGGCGGAATTCCAGCAGGCCAGCACGAATCGAGCTGTAGTTGACGCCTTTCAGGTCGTTGGTGAGCTGTTCGTAGGTGATGCCTGCGCCCCGCGCCACGGCGAGCAGTTCAGTGCGCAGCCAGTCGCTGTAGTGAGCGCCTATGTCCGGTGGGTTGCTGAAATCCACCTCTTCGCCGTCTTCCAGGTAGTGCAGAGCACCGGGTATAAATTCATTCAGTTGTTCCCCGCCCTCTTCACCATAGGGATCAGCAGGCAGTCCGAAGTGCGGGCCTTCGTCGTCCGGGTCGTGGTCCGGCTTGCGCTTGATAAAGGCGGCAAAGAGCTGGGCCAGTTTCTGCCGCGCCAGCAGGGCATCCTGCATTTCGTCAATTTCGTAGAGGCGAACAATGACGCTGGATAGTTCCGGCACGCCACGAATCTGGCCGGGTCGGGTGCGGCGGTAGAGGTGGATGACATCATCAGCCGGTACGCGCTTGCGGCGGTTGACCTGCTGGGCCAGAAATTCATGTGGGTGGTGTTGCCACAGCCAATAGGCCGAACGTTGACCGAGCACGTTGAATTCAATGCCCATCTTGATCTGTTGCCGGTCGGTTACGGCTGAGTAGGTTGGGTCCAGGTGTTCGGATTCGATCAGTTGCAGCTGCAGAGGCACTGACAGGCCATCGGTGGTGCGCCGGTACCGAAAGCGCGCCAGCACTTCACCCGCTTCAAACTGGGCACCGGCAGCCAGGGACTGAAGACCGTAAAAGCAGTTGATTCCATCAGCATCGCATTCCTGTACCCAGTTTTCCCATAGTTCTTGGACTTCCTTGTTCTGCCACTGGGGCCGGATGCCGCTGCCAACCAGATTAGAGACATAGGCTTCCTTGGCACCGGTGGCATAGGCGTTGTTGCGCACAGCATGGCGGCTGCGCTTTTGTAGAGCTGTCAGGTTCTGGGAAATGCCGGTATTCGGGCCTGAAGCAGACATACCCTTCCCGCCCATACGCTTGCGGGTGGAGCCGCCTTCGTAAGAGGCGCGGATATTTTTAGGCACTAGCTTGCCACCCCTATACTCCAAGCGGATGCGGGGTTTGCTGATTTTCGGCATGGATTAAAGGCCTTTGGAGGTAAATACCTGACGGGTGCGGGTGCGGTGGCGTCTGTTCTGGCGCTTGAGTTGGGCGATCTTTGATTCCAGCCCTTTCTTGTCAGCCTGGGCGAAAGTCAGGGTTTTGCCGTTGGCCGTGCGCACCTGGGTAACGCTCTGGCCCATGATTAGATCATCAAGAGCTTTTTCGTAAGCTTGCAGCGTTGTGGGCATGGCTAGATTCTCGCTTTGACGGTTTTGCGTATGCGTCTTTTTCTGCCTTTAGCTTCTTGTGCTTTGGGCGCTTGTTCTGTTTGTTTTTCAGGATCGAACACCAGAAGGTTTCTGACCCATTCATCTGCCCAAGCGGGCGGTGCGTCCCAGTTGATGCGTTCAGCTTTCAGCAGGATGAACAGCGCCAGGTTGTAGACGCAGAGGTCAAAGGCTTCGTTGGGCCTTTTGCCGGGTCTATCCCACTTGCCTGTAGCTGGGTCGCGGATTTCGTAGGTCAGTTCTTCAAACCACCAGCGCCCTAGCCAGGCTGGGGTGTGCATGTAGCCAGAGCCAGGGTTATCGCGGTCGATCATGGCGGCGACCTGATCTTTGAGCAGGTTGGTGCCCAGAATGTAGAGGGGTACATCGCCGCGTGCACTGCTTTTGCGGTTTTTGCGTTTGGTGTTATCTGGCCAGGTTTTGCGCACCCGGTTGGCGGTTTTGCTGCTGCCACCTTTGAAGAGGTAAACACGGCCCTGCAGGCCTTCGGGTATCAGGCTGCGGTAATAGTCATAGGCCTGGCTGGTGACACTTTCTTCGCCGTCCCCTTCCCCGCCGGTATCGATACCCATAGCCAGCACGGACATTCTGCGTCCACTGCCATCGGCCAGCTTGTAGCTGCGCTTGAGGACATCGCGGGTTAGTAGGTGCCAGTCTTCCGGCTGGGTGGCGGGGCTGATTTGCCTTGGCGGCTGGTCGTTATCCGGGCCACGATCTTCTTTGATGTTGAAGCGGTCCACCACCCACATTTCGCGATTCTTGCCCCAGCCCTGTATCTGGACAACAAAGCGCCGATCCTTGCCACCCTGCACATCAACTGAGGCGGTCAGGAAGCGAACTCCTTCGGGGATAGTGCGGCGCTGCACTTGTTCGGCTCGATCCATGAGGCGTTGAGGGCTGCGGGTCTTTTCTGAGCGGCGGTAGGCATAAGGCCTGCCCCAGTCAGTGTTGATGACGGTTTTCAGCGTTTCTTGGCTGCCGGTCTGCTGGTAGGTTTCTTCCGCTCGCTTGAGCTTGTCGACCAGTGACTGCCAGGTCTGGTAAGCCGCTGCGGGGCCTTCCATCCAGAAGCTTGCAATGCGTGAGCAGCGAGGCGTGCCTTCCAGTTCGCCGTGTTCGGTCAGGTGCATACCTTCCGGCACCCAGCGCCCCTTGATATTCAGTTCGCGCTTGGCCGTGGGGCTGATTTCGGTACCACAGTGCGGGCAAACGACCCGCGCCGAATCCATGTTGAAGTGCTCCTGAACTGGCATGAACCATTCACGGCAACCTGTTTCCGGGCATTGCCAGTACCAGCGGCGGCGATCCCCTGCGTTGTAGAGATCAAGAATGCCGGTGGTCGGCGGCGCTATGTGCGGCTGGTCTTCAGGCCTTTCCCAGTCAAGGTCGGTAATTTCCCGACCCGGTGAGGATTCAGCCATGGTCATGCCAGTGCTGCCGAAGGTCTGAGTCCGCTTGCTGGCTAGAGTGAAGGGGTCGCCTTCGCCATCAATGTTGTCCGGTAGACGGTCAAAGTCGGTTAGCAGGACAAACTGGAAGTCCGAGCTGGCCAACACGTTCTTGGATGGCCACTTGATGCCTAGGTAGTTACCGGCGCGAAAGGTTTTGTCGTGGACGTTGTTGTCATGGCCGCGAGGGCTGAGCCGGCTTCTGAGCACCGGAGATTTTTCCAGCATCCGGTCGATGCGCTTTTTGCTGAACTCCCGCGCCTTCTCTTCTGAGATTTGAACGATCAGCCCATCAGCTGGATGGTATTCGATCTTGTACGCAACAAAACCATCCACCAGGGCGTTGGTTTTGCCAGTTCGCGCTGGGCCCACAAAGATCACTGCGTCATACAGGCGTGATCCCATGCAGTCCAATGGCTCAACCATGTACGGGGTGGCGTTGGCATCCCAGCTGCGAACCGACCCATCACCCCCGACCACTTTCATAACTTCAGCGGCGGCCTGACTGGCTTTAATACGGCGCTTGGGTCTAATGATTTCAGCTACATCACGCTTGATGGCTGCTGCGCTGCCATAGCTACTCATCGTCAAGGTCTTCCGAAATCACGGCCTGAAACATCTGGTCTCGCAGCTGGTCAGTGGCATTCTCAACTTGTTGGATCGCTTCAGGGGGCAGACCTGCGTCTCTTTCCAAAAGATCAGGTAGAGTTTCCAGATAGTTATCCAGTGCCTTTGCAAAGCTGCTCATTTCCCGATGCACTTCTTCAATCGGAACCAGCACCCGCATTTCCTTTTCCAGCTTGACCCGCTCATTCTCAGACTGAAACCAGGCTTTACGGTCGTTTGGATCCAATTCGTCTGGGTCATTCGTAGCAGCACTGTACTTATCAGCAAACAGAGCCGGGCCGGCATCTTTTAATGCATAGGTATTGTTGCCACCTCTTTTACCAGTAGGCAGAACGCCCGCATCTCTTAGCCGCTTTCTGACGGTATCGCGATGCAGACCAAAAGCATCAGCCAGTCGCGTTATATTCCATTGGTAAGCCTCTTCGAGGCGACTGATT
>SKFV01000142.1 GCA_007117785.1 Pseudomonas sp. | reverse complement strand
GGTACGTGTCGACCGTGAAACCCTCGCGCTGGGCTATGCCGGCGTCTACTCCAGCTTCCTGCGCCATGCCGAAGTGGCCGCGCAGAAATACGGCCTGAAGACGGTCGATATTCTGGTCGAGTTGGGCAAGCGCCGTATGGTCGGTGGCCAGGAAGACATGATCGTGGATGTAGCGCTGGATATTTTGAAGCAACAGGAGCAATCGGCATGAAAGAACAAACCCGCACGTTGAACCGCGAGCAGGTGCTCGCGCTGGCCGAGCATGTCGAAAATGCCGAACTGCAAGCCCACGACATCCACAAGATCACCAATGATTACCCGGACATGACCTTTGCCGACGCCTACGACATCCAGTGGGAAATCCGTCGCCGCAAGGAAGCCCGCGGCAACAAGGTGGTCGGTCTGAAGATGGGCCTGACCTCTTGGGCCAAGATGGCGCAGATGGGCGTAGAAACGCCGATCTACGGCTTTCTGGCTGACTATTTCAGTGTGCCGGATGGCGGCGTGGTGGACACCAGCAAACTGATCCACCCGAAAATCGAAGCGGAAATTTCCTTCGTCACCAAGGCCCCGCTGAAAGGTCCGGGTTGCCATATCGGTGATGTCCTCGCGGCCACCGACTATGTGGTGCCCACAGTCGAGATCATTGATTCACGCTACGAGAACTTCAAGTTCGACCTGATCAGCGTGGTGGCCGATAACGCCTCATCCACCCGCTTTGTCACCGGCGGCCAGATGGCCAATGTGGAAGACGTCGACCTGAAAAACTTCGGCGTGGTAGTGGAAAAGAACGGTGAAGTGGTCGACGTGGGCGCAGGTGCTGCGGTACTCGGCCATCCGGCCTCCAGCGTGGCCATGCTGGCCAATCTGCTGGCCGAGCGCGGCGAGCACATTCCGGCAGGCAGCTTCATCATGACCGGCGGCATCACCGCCGCCATCACGGTGAACGCCGGCGACAGCATCAACGTCCGCTATCAGGGTCTCGGCAGCGTGACCTGCCGCTTCATTTAAGGAGATCGCCATGCCAGTTGCACAGATCAATATCCTTGAAGGGCGCACGGATGAGCAGAAGGAAATGCTCATCCGCGAAGTCAGCGATGCGATTGCCCGCTCGTTGGGCGCGCCGCTGGAAAGCGTGCGGGTGATTCTCAATGAGATGCCCAAGCAGCACTTTGGTATTGGTGGCCAGTCAGCCAAGGCACTCGGTCGCTAACCAGAGGATCTCAGATGTCAGCAGACAGTCAAACCGCCGTCAGTCAGCGCCCATTACCGGCGCTCTACCTGTCCTGCGCTGAGCAGCTGCCCAGCAACAGTGCGGGTACACCCCTGCTTGACCGTCTGCTCGACACCCGCCTGCCACCGCAGGGCATTGTCTTTATTACCCTGCAACCCGACCTGGCCAGCCCCCAGCTGGCCTGTTCGGTGGCCAGCGAACTGGTCAACCAGATGCAACAGTTGCTCGCCCAACAGGGCCAGAGCAGTACACTGAGCAAGCAACTCAGCCCACGCATTCAGCAGTTGCAGCGACAGCTGTTCAGACAGCCACCCGGAACCTGCATCGAGCTGCAACTCAACACCGGACTCTCGGCCCAGGCCTACCGCAAACTGGGGCACAGCCTGCAACAACTGCGCAACCAGGGCATCTTGCTGATCTGCCTTGATCGGACCCCAGAGCCGCACAGCCGCGACGACTACCATCCACCCCACGATGCCTACTGGCGCGAGCTGATCCAGCAGTGGGTAATGGAACAGCAGTGGCAGCAGGCAATCAAGCAGGCCGATGCCACCACTGTACAGCCTGGCGGCACCGACGCACTGATCAGTAATGCCAGCCTGGGTCTGATGCATGCCGCCTTTGCCCTTGGCGGCCTGTGCCAGCCACAGCGCTTTTTCGGTTATGGGCTGGATGATCAGTCCCATGCACTGGCCGGTTTCGGCTGGATGCGCTGAACAGCCTCAAGGAGAACCCCATGAGTGTTACCGTCACCCAAGCCAACCTGCACTGGCAAGCCGCCCACCAGGCAGCTCTTGCCGCAACCGCGCATGCCGAGCAACTGGGTATCCGCATTCACGTCAGCGTGGTGGATCGCGCCGGTCTGGAACTTGCCTACCTGGGCATGACCGATGCCTTCCTGCACTCTGCCAGCATCGCCCGCGACAAGGCCTATACCGCTGCCGGTTTCGGCTTTGCCACCAGCGCCTGGCTAGGGATTCTTGATGCCAACCCGGCCATGCGCCTGGGCTTTCCGCCGCGAGAACGTCTGGTGGTATTCGGTGGCGGGCTACCTATCAAAGCTGATGGCCAGTGCATTGGCGGTATCGGCGTCTCAGGTGGCTCGGAAGCCGAAGATGAAGCCTGTGCCCTAGCCGGCTTGCAGGCTATCGGTCTTGCTGACCAGACCCCATAGCTCCATTCTCTCGATAACAAGGAGCACCCGGGAATTTAACATGACCCAACCCCAAGTGCTGCAACTCCCCCTTTGCAGCCAGGCCTTGCTCAGCCTGCAGAAGCACGACCATGCCGTTCAAGACAACCACGACAACCTGTCGCCAAGACGAGTATTGCCAGGGCTGCTCAAGCGCACTTTGCACTATATTAAGACCAACCTCGGGCAAACATTGAGCATGGATGAGCTGGTCAAGGTCAGTGGCGCCAGTCGACGCAGCCTGGAGCAGGCCTTCCGGCTCAACCTGCAAACCAGCCCAATGCGCTATATATTGCATTACCGTCTCCACGCGGCCCACGAAAGCCTGCGCCAAGCCCAGCCTGGTGAAATACAACTAGCGGTGCTGGCCAAGCACCTCGGCTTTAACCAACCCAGTCACTTCACTCATGCCTACAAAAAACGTTTTGGCGAATTGCCTTCAGATACGCTCGCTCGCTAACCTTTCGCTGACATAGTGCATTGCTGCTTACAGTAAGTCCGCTCAAGCCGGAGTAAGCCCGGCAAACTGACCTCACAGCGCAACAAGTTGCGCTATAGCCCACCATATGCCGCGTGGATATGCCTTCTCGGCAAGCCGGCGGCGCGCTATTTTCAGGCTCTATATAAAGATAACAACACCCCTGGAGATGCTCTATGTCCGCTATGCGCTGGCTATCTGCCTACCCCGATACGATCCACTGGGATGCGCCCCTGCCGCTGAAGCCGGTCAACCAGCTGCTCAGCCAGGCGGTAGCCACCTTTGCCGAGCGACCGGCGATCAATTTCCTCGGCCATCGCCTGAGTTACCGCGACTTTGATCAACTGGTCAGCCGGGCTGCGCGGGGGCTGCAGGACCTCGGCGTCAAACCGGGGGTGCACGTCGGACTCTACCTGCCCAACTGCCCGCATTACTTCATCGGCTTCTTTGCCGTGCTGCGTGCCGGCGGCACCGTGGTCAACTATTCACCGCTGGATGCCGAGCGCACCCTGGCGCACAAGATTGAAGACAGTCAGACGGACATCATGCTGACCCTGGACCTGGCCGCCTTCTACCCGAAAATGGCCAGCCTGCTAGAGAGCAGCCGCCTGCAGACGCTGGTGCTGGGCTCGCTCACCGAGTTTTGCAGCGGGCCGGTCAGTGACGCTGATGCCGGCCAGCTTGGCCCGACCGCCGAGGTCGCCTGGGGGCCGCAGTGCCGCGCCTTTGCCGAACTGCTGGATAACGACGGCACCTTTACTGACTACCCGATTGACGACCCGGCCAGCCAACTGGCGGTACTGCAATACACCGGCGGCACCACCGGCGCGCCCAAGGGTGCCATGCTCACCCATGGCAATATCAGCAGTTCCTGCGCACAACTGGAAGCCGTGCTGGATGGCACCCTGCAACCTGGTCAGGAGCGGGTGCTGGCCGTACTTCCTCCATTTCATATCTATGCACTGATGATCAATATGGTATTCAGCCTGCACCTGGGTGCGGAAATCTTTCTGCAGCCGCGTTTTGATGCCGAGACCGTGCTGCGCCTGATCAGTGACCAGCGCATTAACAGCTTCCCCGGTGTTCCGACCATGTTCATTGGCCTCGCCGCGCACCCGCTGACCGCCGAACTGGATCTGACTTCGCTGAAAATGTGCAACTCCGGTGGCGCGCCCCTGCCATTGGATGTGCAGCAGCGCTATCAGGAGCTGGCCGGCTGCGCCCTGCGCGAAGGCTGGGGCATGACCGAAACCACCACCACCGGCACCTTTACTCCGGTAGCCGCCGAGCCACACCCCGGTTCCTGCGGCCTGCCAGTGCCCGGCTGCCGAATCAAGATCCTGG
Organism: Pseudomonas sp.; assembly: GCA_007117785.1. Lineage (GTDB taxonomy): Bacteria > Pseudomonadota > Gammaproteobacteria > Pseudomonadales > Pseudomonadaceae > Halopseudomonas. Next base: position 42,307 of record SKFV01000142.1, on the reverse strand, counting down.
CGCTGGATGACAGTGAACAGGAAATGCCCGCCGGCGAACGCGGCGAACTCTGCATCAGCGGGCCCAACATTACCCGGGGCTACTGGCAGCGCGAGGATGCCACCGCCGAGGCAATGACCAGCGACGGCTTCCTGCGCACCGGGGATGTTGCCTATATGAATGACGAAGGCTGGGTCTATCTGGTCGACCGCACCAAGGACATGATTCTGTGCAGTGGCTACAACGTCTACCCGCGGGTGATCGAGGAAGCCATCTACGAACATCCGGCGGTGGAAGAAGTCTCCGTGATCGGTATTGATGACCCCTATCGGGGCCAGGCACCCAAAGCCTTTATCAAGCTCAAGAGCGGCGCTGACGCACCGGACTTTGCCAGCCTGCAAGCCTTCCTGGAGCCGCGCTTGGGCAAGCATGAACGCCTGGCAGCCATGGAAATCCGCGCCGAGCTGCCGAAAACCCCAGTCGGCAAGCTGTCGAAGAAGGAGTTGGTAGAGGCCGAGCGTGAGGCCAGCAAGCAAAACGCCAAGGCCTGAGTATTTTATCCCCCCGCGCAGGCCTTGCCCGCCTGCGCAGCTTTATTGCCAACAAGCTGGACGTGATTGCGCCCAGGGCTCAGCATGCAGCCATAACCCATAACAACAACCCGGCACTGACTCATGGCTCAACGGCTGCGTTATTTATGGTTGCTTCCGGCGCTGGCCCTGCTCTGTCTGGCGCTGGTGCTGTATTGGTCTGCCGGCCAGCAAGCGGTGCCCGTCGGCCCGGTCGGTCCGTTAGACAGCCGTCAGCCAGCACTACCAAGCCCTTACACAGCAGCGCCCGCCGTGGCCAGCTTTGTCGGCAGCCAGGTATGTGTTGAATGCCACCAGACCGCCTTCGACCATTGGCAGACCTCCCAGCATGCCAAGGCAATGACACCCGCCAGCCCGGCCACGGTAGTGGGCGACTTTGCCGCCACCGCGTTCGACTACCAGGGCGTTACCACGCAGTTTTCCCGTAGCGGTGATGACTTTATTGTGCGCACCGATGGCCCGGATGGGCAGCTGCAGGACTATCCGGTGCAATACACTTTCGGGGTTGATCCCCTGCAGCAATACCTGCTGGATCTGGGCGACGGCCGCCTGCAGGCGCTGTCCGTGGCCTGGGATTCCCGACCGGCAGAGCAGGGCGGTCAAGGCTGGTTGCATATCTACCCGGATGAAGCCGTGACCCATGCAGACCCACTGCACTGGACCCGACCCAGCCAGAACTGGAATTTCATGTGCGCCGACTGCCACGTGACCGACTACCGCAAGGGTTATGACGCGGCCAGCGACAGCTTCCAGCCCAGCTGGGCGGAACTGGGCGTGGGCTGTGAAGCCTGCCACGGTCCCGGCAGCGAGCACCTGCGTTGGGCCGCTGGTGCCGATGAACTGGAGGCCTATGGCCTGACCCTGCAACTGGACCAGCGCCAGGGGCTGGACTGGTATTTCCAGCTCGAAGCCGTGACCGCCAGCCCGAGCCAACCCACGGCGGTGCATAAGGAGCAGATGCTCTGCGCCCAGTGCCATTCACTGCGCAGCCAGGTCAGCGAGGGCTTTCAGGCCGGCAACAGTTTTTTCGATCATTACCGTCCTGCACTGCTGACCGATCCCCTGTATTACCCGGACGGCCAACAGCGCGAAGAGGTGTTTATCAGCGCCTCCTTTGCCCAGAGCAAGATGCACGCCGCGGGTGTTACCTGTAGCGACTGCCACGAACCACACAGCCAGCAACTGCGCGCCGACGGCAATACCCTGTGCGCCAGCTGCCACAATGCCGGGCATTTCGACCAGCCCAGTCACCACTTCCATCCCGCCGGCAGTAGCGGAGCCAAGTGCGTCAACTGCCACATGCCGCAGACCACCTATATGGTCGTCGACCCGCGCCGCGATCATCAGTTCGGCATTCCCGACCCGCACCGCTCGCTGCGTCTGGATACCCCCAACGCCTGTGTCAGTTGCCATCAGGATCAGACCCATAGCTGGGCGGCGGACGCCGTCGCCGACTGGTATCCCGACGGCCGCTGGCAAGACGCGCATTTTGCCGATGTCTTCGCCGCCGCCGATGCCGGTCAACGCCACGGGGCAATGGACGTGCAACAGGCCCTGGCCGAGCTGCTGGCGGCCGACGAGCAACCGGCGATTATCCGTGGCAGTGCCGCTACCCGGCTCGACCCCGATGCGCAGAGCATCGACACCTTGCGCGCCGGCCTGGCCGACAGCGACCCACTGGTGCGCCTGGGCAGCCTGCAGGCCTTTGAACGGGTCAGCCCCGATCAGCGTCAGGCGCTGTTGCCGCTGCTGCGCGACACTGAGCGCAGCCTGCGCAGCGCTGCTGCCCGGCTGCTGTCCGGCAGCCCGGTTCCCGCGCCCTATGCCGATGACTTTGCCCGCGCCCTGGCTGATTTCGAGGCCGAGCTGGCGCTGAATGCCGACCGCGCCGATGCGCTCAACCAGTCAGCCCTGTTGCGCCTCAACCAGGGCCGTGCCGGTGAAGCGGAAAGCCTCTGGGATCAGGCGCTGACACGCGACGAGCAACACAGTGCCAGCCGCCTCAATCTGGCCGACCTGTTGCGTGCCCAAGGCCGTGAAGCAGCCGCCCAACGCCTGCTGCAAGAGGGCCTGACGCTCAACCCGGATGATGGCTTACTGCATTACGCCCTGGGGCTCAGCCTGGTGCGCCAGCAGCAAACGGACAGTGCCCTGGCCCATCTGCAGCAAGCGTTCAGCTTGCGCCCGGATGACCCACGCATGGCCTATGTGCTGGCAGTCGCCACCGAACCCAGCGACCCGCAACGCGCCCTGGAGCTGCTCGCGCACGGGCTGCAATACAGCCCCTATGACCCCGACTTGCTCTGGGCCGCAGCCAGTTTCAGTGCCCGCCACGGCCAGGGCGCAGCAGCGCGCGACTACGCCGAGCAGCTGTTGCAGCAATGGCCGCAGCATACGGCTGCTCAACGCTTGCTGCAGCAGCTCGATAACTGATGCACCCCCTGTTGCCGGAGCCTGCTTTCACTGATAATGGCCGCCTGATTTCCTGCTGATCGAGACACCTCATGCTGCTTGCCCTGCTGGCCCTGATACTGGGTTTGATCGTTCTGTTCTGGAGTGCCGATCGTTTTATCGACGGCGCCTCGGCCGCGGCAAAGCATCTGGGTGTGCCCAGCCTGCTGATCGGCATGCTGATCATCGGCTTTGGTACCTCGGCCCCGGAGCTGATGGTCTCGGCGCTGGCCGCCTTGCAGGGCAACCCCAGCCTGGCGCTGGGCAACGCCTATGGCTCCAATATCGCCAATATCGGTCTGGTCATCGGCCTGGTGGCCCTGCTCAGCCCGATTGCCTTGCACTCGCAGATCGTGCGCAAGGAACTGCCCATACTGCTCGGCATTACCCTGCTATCAGGCGCGCTGCTGCTCAATGGCCAGCTCAGCCGGCTGGATGCCGGTATTTTGCTGCTGGCCTTCTTTGCCCTGTTTGGCTGGTCCATCGTGCAGGGCATCCGCGGCCGAGATGATGTGTTGATCGGTGAAGTCGACAGCACCCTGCAAGCCCACCCGATGCCGTTGGGCAAAGCGGTTGCCTGGTTGGTGATCGGCTTGCTGTTGCTGGTCGCCAGCTCGCGCATGCTGGTCTGGGGAGCAGTGGAAATCGCCACCGCACTCGGCGTCAGCGAGCTGATTATCGGCCTGACCATTGTTGCCATCGGCACCTCCCTGCCCGAACTGGCCGCCGCCATCGCCGCAGTGCGCAAGAACGAACACGACCTGGTGCTGGGCAATATCATCGGCTCGGGGCTGTTCAATACCCTGGCCGTGGTCGGCCTCGCAGCGGCCATCAGCCCACTGTCGGTGGAGCCCGAAGTACTGCAACGTGACTGGGTACTGATGTTTGCCCTGACCGCAGCGTTGCTGATGTTTGCCCTCAGTCGACGTGGGCGCGGCGGGCGCATCAACCGGGTGGAAGGCGGCTGCCTGCTGCTGGTCTATGTCGCTTATCTGGGCTGGTTGGGGTTGCACCTGGCGGGATAACCAGACAAGGCTTGTGCGTCATCTGACCACATACCCATGGCGGTATAAAAGACTACACTGTGGATTGTTCAGATGGCGATGCTGGCTTACGCCCTGCCACCGCCATTTACTACCAATGTTACAACCACAGGAGTTGTCAACATGGAGTTAGATCCGCTCTTTCTCTCGCGCCTGCAGTTTGCCTTTGTGGTCTGCTTCCATGCCATTTTCCCGGTATTTACTATCGGGCTGGCCTCCTTTATCGCCTTTCTGGAGGGTATGTACTTCAAGACAGCCAACCCGCTATGGGTAAGGCTGTCCAAATTCTGGACTCAGGTGTTTGCCGTCGTCTTCGGCATGGGTGTGGTATCCGGTATTGTCATGTCCTTCCAGTTCGGCACCAATTGGAGCAATTTCTCCTATGCGGCTGCCAACTTCCTCGGACCAGTTCTGAGCTATGAGGTGGTCACCGCCTTCTTCCTTGAAGCTGCCTTCCTGGGTGTCTTGCTCTTTGGTCGTGACAAGGTACCACCGGGTGTTCACCTGTTTGCTGCCTGCATGGTGGCACTGGGTACCTTTATCTCGTCCTTCTGGATCCTGTCGGCCAACAGCTGGATGCAAACACCGGTCGGTACCGAATTGCAGGACGGCATCATTCATGTCACTTCCTGGTCTCAGGCGCTGTTCAACCCCTCGTTCTACTACCGCTTTGCCCATATGGGCCTGGCATCTTTCCTCACCGGTGCCTTTGTTGTTGCCGGTGTCAGTGCCTGGTACCTGTTGCGCAAGCGTGAAGTCGAAGCCAATCGCAAGGCGCTGTCAGTCAGCCTGTGGATGATTCTGCTGCTGGCGCCGGTGCAAGCCGTGGTCGGTGACTTCCATGGACTGAATACCCTCGAGCATCAGCCAATCAAGGTCGCCGCCATGGAGGGTAACTGGGAGCGCGCCGAAGGCGTTCCGCTGTTGCTGTTTGCCTGGCCGGACCAGGAAGCCCAGGCCAACCGCTTTGAAATCGGTATTCCCAAGCTGGCCAGTTTTATTCTCACCCATGACTGGAACGGCGAAGTACCCGGCGTGACCGATGTCGCTATCGAGGAGCAACCTCCCGTGTGGATTGTGTTCTGGGCCTTCCGTGTCATGGTCGGTATTGGCCTGGTGATGATTGCGGTCGGCGTAGCCGGGGTGGTGCTGCGTCGTGGTGGTCGCTATTGGCAGGCTTCCTGGTTCCTGCAGACCCTGCGGGTAATGAGTATCACGCCTTTTATCGCGGTACTGGCAGGCTGGGTTGTCACTGAAGTGGGCCGGGCACCCTGGCTGATTCAGGGCATCATGACTCATGCTGAAGGGCTGACACCCTCACTGACCGGTGGCATGGCGCTGTTCAGCCTGATCGGCTATATCACCGTCTATGCCATGGTATTCAGTGCCGGCGTCTATTACCTGATGCGAGTACTGCAGGACGGTATGGAAGAGCGCGACACGCGCACCGACGCGGTATTTGAACGACCGGCACGACCCATGTCAGCCACACAAGTCCAGTTTGAACACGGAGGGCACTGAAATGGATACCTTTGATCTGTCATTGATCTGGGCCGTCATCATCGCCTTTGGCGTGATGATGTATGTCCTCATGGACGGCTTCGACCTCGGTGTCGGGATCCTGTTTCCCTTTGCTCCAGACGAGCCGGCACGCGATGTGATGATGAACTCGGTAGCACCGGTATGGGATGGTAACGAAACCTGGCTGGTGCTGGGTGGTGCCGGGCTGCTGGGCGCCTTCCCGCTGGTGTATTCGGTGTTGCTGCCGGCCCTGTATATCGGCGTATTCTTGCTGTTGGCCGGACTGATCTTCCGTGGCGTGGCCTTCGAATTCCGCTTCAAGGCGCGCAGTTCACGCTACCTGTGGAACTGGGCCTTTGCCGGTGGGTCGATTGTTGCCGCCTTTGCCCAGGGCGCCGTGGTTGGCGCCTACATCCAGGGCTTTGCCACTGAGGGTAAAGTGTTTGTCGGCGGACCGTTGGACTGGTTGACCCCTTTCAGCGTACTCACCGGACTGGGTCTGCTGGCCGGCTACGCGCTGCTGGGCTGCAACTGGCTGATCCTGAAAACCGAGGGCTATATTCAGGCCTGGGCCCGCCAACTGGCGCCACGCCTGCTGGCAGCGGTGCTCTGTGTCTTTGTCATTATCAGCCTGTGGACGCCAACCGTTGACGCCTATGCCTACGAACGCTGGTTCTCGGCTGTTCGCGTTATCTGGATTTTCCCGGTCCTTGCTGGCCTCTGCGCCTGGCTGATCTTCCGTAGTCTGCGCAAGCAACAGGAAGCCATGCCATTTGTGGCCACACTCGGGCTGTTCGCCTTTACCTATCTGGGTCTGCTGTTCACCAAGTGGCCCTATGTCGTACCACCGAACCACACTCTCTGGGATGCTGCGTCCGCGCCGGAGTCACAGCTTTTCCTGCTCCTCGGGGTACTGTTCGTGATCCCTATCGTGCTGACCTATACCGCCTGGACCTATTGGGTGTTCCGCGGCAAGGTACGTGTTGGTGAAGGCTATCACTGAGCGCAAAGCCATCAGCCGACGCTGGCTGCAACACTACCAGCGGCCGGTGCAGCGATGGATCAGCATCAGCGTTGCCGCCGGTTGCCTGCAGGCACTGGCGGTGATCACCCAGATGGGACTGCTGGCCTGGCTGGCCCAGGCCATGCTGATTGATGGACAACCGCTGGCTGCTACCTGGCCAGCACTGGTCGCCATGGCGGCGGCTGTTGGGCTGCGCAGCCTTGCCCTGCTGGGTCAGGAGCTCGCCGCCCAACAGGCCAGCTGCCGTGTGCGTCAGAGCATGCGCGGTGATCTGAACCGGCACTGGGCCACTCTCGGACCGGTGAAACTGGCCGGCATATCCAGCGCCAGTCTGGCCAATCAGTGGCTCGAGCAAGTGGATGCCATGGATGGTTATTATGCCCGTTACCTGCCTCAGCAATGGCTGGCTATTCTGCAGCCACTGCTGATTCTGGCCGTCGTTGTCTGGCTCGACTGGCTGGCGGCACTCTTTCTGTTACTCAGCGCCCCGCTGATTCCCTTGTTCATGGCACTGGTCGGTATGCGCGCCGAGCAGATCAGCCAGCGCCACGTCATCCAGGCCGGACGCCTGGCCGGCCATTTTCTCGACCGCGTTCGCAACCTCACCACCTTGCAACTGTTTGGTCAGCAGCAGGCCACCATTGGCAGTGTCCACCAACATACCGAAGGCTATCGCCAACTGAGCATGGCGACACTGAAAGTCGCCTTTCTGTCTTCGGCGGTACTGGAGTTCTTTGCTTCGGTAGCCATTGCCGTAGTGGCCATGTATATCGGCTTTGGCTTGCTCGGCTATATCGACTATGGTCCCTCCAGTGCACTGACGCTGTTCAGCGGCCTCTTTGTGTTGCTGCTGGCCCCGGAATTTTTTCAGCCCCTGCGGAGCCTGGCGCAGTTTTACCACGATCGCGCCGCAGCCCTGGGGGCCGCCGACCAACTCGCCGACTGGCAGCAATCCGTCAATGACGCACCGGCCCCTCAGGCCAGCACCCTGCCTGGCGACCCGGACGCCGTTCAGGTAACCGCACTGAGCCTGGACTACCCGGGGCGTGGCCCGTTGCTGGACCAGCTTGACCTGATTTTGAAACGGGGGCAGGTCCTCCTGATCAGCGGGCCCAGTGGCGGCGGCAAGTCATCCCTGTTGCATTGCCTGGCCGGTTTTATCCAGCCGCGGCAAGGCCAGATACAGATCTTTGCCCAGCCGCCCGGGCAGCAGCCCATCGCTTGGCTGGGCCAGACCTCCTGGCTGGTCAGCGGAAGCTGGGCAGACAATCTTCAGCAATTGGCGCCCAATGCCAGTGCAGCCGACATGCATGCCGCCCTGACCAAGGTCGGGTTGGACAAGGAGTTACTGCGCTCCGGCCGCGACCTGAATTCACCACTGGGCGAAGCAGGCCGAGGGCTATCTGGTGGCCAGGCCCGTCGTCTGGCACTGGCACGCATCTGGTTGAGCCCGGCAGACCTTGTTTTGCTGGACGAGCCTACCGCCGGGCTGGATAGCGAGAACGAGCAGGCCGTTTTGAACGCTCTGGCCGACTTGCGGGCTGCTGGCCGCACCCTGATCATCGTCAGCCATCATCCTGCAGTGCAGACGCTGGCAGACCACCATATGATCCTGCGGGACGGAGGCTTGCACCATGTATGAGCTGCAACCCTGGCTGGCTGCCATGTGGCCCTACCGTCAACGCATGCTGCTGGGCATTGGCCTGATCAGTCTGACTCTGCTGGCCGGCCTTGGCCTGTTGGCGTTATCCGGCTGGTTCATTACCGCGACCGGCGTCACCGCCATGCTGTGGGCTGCCGGTACCCGGGTGGCCTTCGATGTCTATGTACCCGGCGGCGGGATTCGCTTTTTTGCCGTTACCCGAACGCTGGCACGCTATATCGAGCGGGTCTTCAACCACAACACAGTACTCAAACTGCTGGCCGTATTGCGCGTGCGGCATTACCGCGCCCTGACCCGGCTGGATGCACATGGCCTGGCCAGCCTGCGTGCAGCGCAGTGGTTAAACCGCCTGACTGCGGATATTGACACCCTGGACAATCTCTACCTGCGACTGATTGCGCCGGCGCTCGGCGCCTTGCTGTGCACTCTGGTGGTGGCCGGCCTGATTGCGCTTTTCCAGCCACTGCTCGGTGTGCTGATCCTGTGCCTGGGCCTGGGTTTGTTGACCCTGATGACCTGGGGCACAGCCCAATGGACCCGGCAACTGAGTGCGCGCCGGGTTGGTCAGCTGGACGATCTGCGCAGCCAGTGCGTTGATCAGCTGCAGGGCTTGGGAGAGCTCACCGCCGGAGGCCAACTGGGTACACAACAGCAACGGCTGCTAAAGCGCAGCGAGCAATTGCTCAAGGAACAACTGATCTGGCAACGGCGCGTCAGTATGCTGCAAGCGCTCAATCTGGCCAGTGTTCTTGCTATCAGCTTGCTCGGCCTGGTGCTTGCGCTGCATGCCTGGCAAGCACAGCTGCTCACTGGCCCTGTGGTCATTCTGATTGTCATGGCCTTGCTGGCGCTGAATGAAAGCTTCAGTACGCTGCCTGCAGGCTTTGCCCAGTGGGGCGCTACAGTCGCGGCAGCAGGCCGTCTCAATCAGCAAACGGCTCTTCGCAGCCTGATAACTGATAACAAGCAACTGCCCGACGGCCCACTGGCAGCCGGAATCAGTTGGCAGGATATCAGCGTACCCCATGCCGGCTTGCACAGACTGTCACTGCAGATCCAACCGGCAGAACGGCTGGCTGTTGTCGGCCCTTCCGGCTGCGGGAAGTCAACCCTCGCCGCCCTGGCTGCCCGCAGCATGGACCCAGAGGCCGGTGTCATGCTGGTTAATTCCGAACCGCTGACCCAGCTGGACCTCAAGGCCTGGCGCGACCGCCTCGGCTACCTGACCCAAACCACGGACCTGCTCCATGACAGTATTGCCGTCAACCTGCGCCTGGGCGCACCGGATGCCACTGATGATCAGCTCTGGCAGGTACTGGAGCTGGTCGAACTGGCTGATACCGTGATTGCGCTGCCAGCAGGGCTGGATACCTGGGTAGGTGAACGAGGCAAAGAATTTTCCGGTGGGGAAGGCCGGCGTCTGGCGCTGGCTCGGGTATTGCTGAAAAATCCTGCCGTCGTGATTCTGGATGAACCCTTCAGTGGACTGGATATGGCCCGTTGTGAGCGACTGAAAGACATGCTAAACCGCTGGCTGGTCGGGCGCACAGCCCTGCTGCTGGCCCATGACACCGCAGCGCTACCGGCAGCAGACCGTATCATGCGCTGGCCTCCCCAGTAGGCCTGGTCTCCGGATTAACCTGAAAACTGCCACCTGACCGCTTGCCCGTGTATCATGCAGATCACTTTGAATGACCCAGTCGAGCCCCATGACCGATACTGCCCAGACCCATCCCGAGCACAAGCCACGCCCACTGATTGACCTGCTGGTGAGCATTGTTGCGCCCTCCGTCATCCTGATGAAATTCAGTGGCGAGGAACATCTCGGGCCAACTATGGCGCTGATTATTGCCCTGGCCTTCCCGCTGGGCTGGGGCCTGTTCGAGCTGGTGCGCTATCGCAAGTTCAACTGGATTGCCCTGCTTGGCCTCATCAGCGTCATGCTCACCGGCGGTATCGGCCTGCTCAAGCTTGACCCGCAGTGGCTGGCGATCAAGGAAGCGGCCGTGCCCGGTATTCTCGGCATCGCCGTACTTGTTTCGACCCGCACGCGCTTCCCGCTGATTCGTACCCTGCTGTACAACAAGAAAGTGCTGAACATCGACCTGGTCAATGACCGCCTGGAAGAGCGCGGGCTGGTCGAAGTGTTCGAACAGCGCCTGCTGAAGGCAACCTACTTCCTCGCCGGCACCTTCTTTTTCTCCTCGGCGATGAACTACGTGCTGGCCAAATGGATTGTCACCAGCCCCTCGGGTTCCTCAGCCTTCAACGAAGAACTGGGCCGCCTGACCCTGGTCAGCTACCCGATGATCGCCTTGCCGTCCATGGTCATGATGATTCTGATTCTGGTCTACCTGTGGCGCACCATCCATGGTCTGACCGGGCTGGCGATGGAAGAGATCGTCGCCCAGCCGCCAGAGAAGAAAAAACAGGAAGAGTCCTGAGGCAACCGCTTCAGGCCTTTCCTCTTAGCAGCAAGTAAGGACGCCAACTGACGCCATTCGCACCCCGGCATGGCATCCTTTTCGTGGTTGTTTTGCACACAGCTTGTTACAGCTGTGCTATCGCTGGTTGCGAACCCTTCCCATTAAGCACCGTCAAATCCCCTGATTGCTGCTGAAAAGCAGACGTCGTGTCCGTAACTGTCGGCCTGAGTGCCGATCAAGCCAACGGTACCCGGTCGCCCTACCGGCACAAGATGCCAGCAGCACCCGGTACAACCCGTTGAAGGACCATGGTTTCATGACAATGAGTGTTGGCGTCTACGTTTGATCATTGGAGAAGACCGCATGACCAGAATAACAACTACCTTGATCGGCGCCGGTGGCATGGCTCTCAGCCTGTTGGCCACCAGCGTCATGGCGCAGCCCGATTACAGCCGCCTGGGTCAGGACCTGACCCCCATAGGCGCAGAACGTGCCGGCAATGCCTCGGGCACCATCCCCGAATGGACCGGTGGCCTCGGCCCGGATGCCGGCCGGCAACTGGGGGATGGCTTTGCTGAAAATCCCTTTGCCGGTGAACAGCCCGAGTTCGTGATTACCGCGCAAAACTACCAGGACTACCGCGACAACCTGACCCCCGGCCAGATCGCCATGTTCGAACGCTATCCGGAAACCTTCCGGATGCCCGTCTACCAGACACACCGTAGCGTCGGCTTTAGCCAGGATATCTATGACAAGGTCCGCGAGATGGCCGGGCAAGCCGAGCTGGTAAACAACGGCGACGGTATCACCAACTTCCCGCATGGCACCTTTGCCTTCCCGATTCCGCAGACCGGGGTGGAAGTAGTCTGGAACCATCTGACCCGACATCGCCTGAATGTTCACCGCTTTTATATGCAGGCGATGCCGCAGGTGAACGGCTCCTACACCCTGATCAAACTGGAAGAGGAAGTGGGCTACCCGGCACAAATGCCGGATGTTGACCACATGTCCATGCCCAACACGCTGCTGTTTTTCAAGCAGCGGGTAAATGCTCCCTCACGCCTGGCAGGTAATGTATTGCTGGTCCATGATTCATTGGATCAGTTGCAAGAACCGCGCATGGCCTGGGTCTACAACGCTGGCCAGCGCAGGGTGCGTCGCGCACCCCAGGTCGCCTATGACGGCCCCGGTACCGCGTCGGACGGCATGCGCACCTCGGACAACTTCTCCATGTATAACGGCGCACCAGACCGCTATAACTGGGAACTGGTCGGCAAGAAGGAAATCTTCATTCCCTACAACGCCTACAAGCTGACCGAGCGTGGCCTGCCGTATTCTGACGTATTGCACGCTGGACACATCAACCCTGAGCACACCCGTTACGAGCTGCACAGGGTCTGGGAAGTGCAGGGTAATGTCAAAGAAGGCCAACGGCATATCTATGCCCAGCGTAACTTCTTCATTGATGAAGACTCCTGGCTGATCACCCTGGCCGATCACTACGACGGTCGTGGCACCCTGTGGCGCGTCGGCGAAGGCCATATCGCGCATAACTATCATGTCGGCCTGCCCGGCTATGCGATCGAAACCTTGTATGACCTGATCGCCGGCCGTTACATTGCCCTGGGTATGTACACCGAAGAACAGGCCGCGCCCAACTTCGACTTCACACCCAACTACAACCAGTTCACTCCTGCCGCCTTGCGCGCAGCGGGCGTACGTTAACAGTAAACCCCACCCCAACATGGGCACCCGCGCGGTGCCCATTTTTATGTGCATATGCGCAAAAGCCAGTAAAAGGCAGGTTCCTACGATCAATGGTGAGCTAAATAAAAGAAAGCAAGAGTTCACTGGGTTCAGGTCCTGTCTTTTGCATGTCTCAAAAGCGGTATGTATGCGCTCAGAGCAAAAGACAAGACCTTACCCGACCCTCTAAGGTTAGCTCTGTGGCTTGATCAGGTACTTCTCACCAGTCGCCATCTTGCCGTAAGCCGCGATAGCATCCAGTTGCAAGGCACCGGCCAGGGATACGTCGTGGGTGTAGTGACTGGCGAAGGTGGTTTTGATTTCGGCGGCTACGCGTTTGCGCATGGCGATGTTGGTTTCCATGCCCAATTTGCCCAGGGCATTGAACAACAGGAAGCCGTTTACACCCCAGGCAAAACCGAAGGTGCGGTTCAGGGTGACGGGGCCGCGATCCAGGCCGCCATAGATATACACCTGTTTGTAGATATCCGATCCATACACGCTGTATTCTGTGATGTTGCGCGAGACGGCAGCTTCCATGCAGGTAAGAATATCACTGGCCAGGCGTCCGCCACCGATGGGGTCGAAGGCGATGGTAGCGCCGGTGTCGATGAGTGCCTGAGTCAGGTCGGCCATAAAGCTGTCGCTACTGGAGTTGACCACGTATTTGGCACCCATGTCGCGCAGCAGTGCTTCCTGTTCCGGCTTGCGGACGATATTGACCAGGTCGATGCCGTCTGCCATGCAGATGCGGTTGAGCATTTGCCCGAGGTTGGAGGCGGCAGCGGCGTGAACAATGGCCTTATGCCCTTCAGCGCGCATGGTTTCTACCATGGCCAATGCGGTCAGCGGATTCACAAAGCTGGACGCACCTTCGACGGCCGTGGTGTCCGGCGCCAGTTCCAGACAGCTTTGCACATTCACACAGACATAGTTACGGTAGCTACCGCCGCCAATGAAGGCAACGGTTTTCCCCATCAGGCTTTGCGCAGCGGCGGATGAGCCTGCAGCAACAACGGTACCAGCGCCTTCGTTACCCACGGGAATAGCCTTGCCAAGGCGCTTTTTAACGGCACCCATGAACTTGGCCGGGACGTCGGCATGGATGACCGGGCGCTCGGCACTGCCGGACTGTTTGGCGGTTGTCATATCGGCCACGCTGAGCATCACGCCCAGGTCAGACGGATTGATAGGCGCGGCTTCGACGCGGATGACGATCTGGTTGTCGCCTGGCTGCGGGATCTCGATCTCGCGCAAGGCCAATTCCAGTGAGTTGTCTTCGCTGATGGTCGAGGTAAGGGCGATGTTGGTGTCTGACACGTTGTTCTCCTGCAATGGTTAGGTAATCTCGTTCGGTGTTGACCGATGTTACTCCTTAACAGGCTGATGTGCGCGGGGCAAAAGGCAAGACCTGACACCGGTCTGTGTGACATCGGTCTGTGAACCCGGTCTGTGGTCGCCTTGATTGCAGTGCTGCCTTTCCGCTGGCTTAATACCCTGACGTTTCTTTGCGAGTAACTGTTATGTTGCATACCCATTGCCTGCGTTGGCTGATGATTGCGGCTGTCCTGTTCATGGTGGGGTCCAAGGTTGCCATGGCCGACGACAAGGCATCCGGCATCGCCCTGGCACTGGGCTCGGGGGGTGCTGGGGGCCTGGCCCACATTGCCATGCTCGCCGAGTTCGAGCAGCGCGACATCACCCCTGATGCGATTGCCGGCACCAGCATCGGTGCCATTATCGGGGCGATGTACGCCGCCGGATTAAGCTCGGAAGAGATTCGCGATCTGTTCGATACCTTCGGTGAGTCAGTGCTCAACCCCTTCTCTGGCCTGGGTAATAACGGGCCTGGCTGGACAGACCTGGTGCGCGCAGAGCTGGGTAATGGCGGTGCCTTCGACCAGTCGGGTTTCCTGGATTTTATCGGCGAGCACTTTGAGGCGCGCAGCTTCGATGAGTTGAACATTCCGCTTAAAGTCGTCGCTACCAATTACTGGGACGGCAGTTCAGTGGTATTCGAGTCCGGCGACCTTTTCACGGCATTGAAGGCCAGCATGGCCGTACCCGGCCTGTTCAATCCGGTCAAACGGGACGACCAGCTGCTGATTGACGGCGGGGTATCCAACCCACTGCCCTGGGACCTGCTTGAAGGCCATGATTACGTGATCGCCATTGACGTTACCGGCGTTCGCGAGCCTAACGCTGATAACGAGGTCAGTGCGCTTGATCTGCTGTTCAAGACCTTTGAGGTGATGCAGCAGTCGATCATCAGTGAAAAGATGCATAACGGTGGCCCCGATATTTACATCAAGCCCGATTTGAACGGTGTCCGCTTGCTGCACTTCGATCGGGTCGATGCCGTTATCGAGCAGGCAGCCGACGCGTCCGACGAACTGGGTAAAGCGCTTGACGAGAGATTGGCAGCCAAGAGCGAAGACGCACAGTAGCCCCCGAGATGCCGGCAAGCTTTAAGATCGGCCGACAATAATTACCCACAGAGACCTTATGAAAAAAGCTATCCTCTCACTCATCGCTCTGGTCCTGATTGCCGGCGGTATTGCCTGGGCAACCCTGGACAGAGACCTACGTCAGCTGCTGCTGAACCTGCCTACCAACACCGACGTTCTTTTCTGGTCGACGTCGCAGCGCGATGCCGCCTTCCGGGTGATGGATAGGGTGCCTTTCCTTATTGAGTCCCGCATTGTGCCTTCCGGTGATCATGTCCTTCCATTGCCTGCTGGTGAGCCGCTGGCTATTGATCTTGATATCACGACCTACATGGAAGACCAGCGCACTGCTGCCCTGGTGATTGTGCAGGATGGCAAGATTCGGCTGGAGGAATACGGTCTGGACTTCGGGCCTGAGGGCCGCTGGACCAGTTTTTCGGTAGCCAAGTCGTTTACTTCGACCCTGGTTGGCGCTGCGATCAAGGACGGCTATATCGACAGCATTGATGACAAGGTGTCGGACTATATTCCCGATCTGCAAGGGTCGGCTTATGACAATGTCACCATCGAGCAGTTACTGACCATGACATCCGGCGTGGCGTGGAATGAGGACTACGCTGACCCGGCATCCGACGTTGCCTTGTTCAATACGCACAAGGCCGAGCCGGGCGTTGATGTGACCGTGAGCTATATGCGTCAGCTGGGTGCAGAGGCAGAGCCGGGTACCGTCTGGTCCTATAAAACTGGCGAGACCAATCTGATCGGCGTATTGGCCAGCCTGGCCACCAACCGGAACCTGTCCGAGTATCTCGCGGAGAAAATCTGGCAGCCCTTTGGTATGGAACAGGATGCAACCTGGTTGTTGAGTTCCACCGGGCTGGAAATCAGCGGTTGCTGCATACAGGCGGCCACCCGCGACTTTGCGCGCTTTGGTTTGTTTATCCTCGGTGGTGGTATCGCCAACGGCGAGCCGGTATTACCCGATGGCTGGCTGGCAGAGGCCACCAGCAAGCAGGCTGACATCGGTGTGCCTGGGCATGGCTACGGGTATCAATGGTGGACGCTGGACGATGGCAGCTTTCACGCACGGGGGATTTTTGGTCAGGGCATCTTTATCGATCCCGAGCGGCAGCTGGTGATAGCCTCCAACGGCAATTGGCCGCAAGCCACAGACCGCCAGGGCGGCGATCACGATAAGCAGCGCATGGCTTTTTACCGCCAGATACAATTGGCGATTGATCGTGAAACTGAGCAATCCTGGGGGATGGTCGATAGCGAGGCGGTGCTGGTGACACTCTCAAGCCACGCTGTATCCATCACAGGTGCCAATGCTGACTAAGCGTTTTCTGACGATCACGCAGCACCTCGCATCCTAAGCAGCCAGACATTTCAATCAAAAGGCACCCTTGGCGGGTGCCTTATTTGTTGCTGGCTTAGAGGCTTTCCAGTGCTTGCTGCAGGTTGGCCACGCTGCGCTCGACGTTATGCAGCTTGTCGAGGCCGAACAGGCCGATGCGGAAGGTTTTGAAGCTGGCGGGTTCGTCGCACATCAGCGGGACACCGGCGGCGGTTTGCAGGCCCTTGGCCAAGAAGGCCTTGCCGCTGTGGATCATGTCGTCACGGGTGTAGGAGACGACCACGCCGGGCGCTTCAAAGCCTTCGGCGGCGACGCTGACAAAGCCTTTTTCCTTGAGTAGTGCACGCACAGCGCGGCCCAGTTCCCATTGCTCGTCACGCACGCGATCAAAGCCGTAGTCATAGGTTTCCAGCATGGTGTCGCGGAATTGCTTGAGGGCGTCCGTGGGCATGGTGGCGTGGTAGGCATGGCCGCCGTTTTCATAGGCTTGCATGATCTGGTGCCACTTTTTCAGGTCGGCGGCAAAGCTACTGCTGGTGGTCTGTTCCAGCCGCGCCAGGGCGCGCTCACTGAGCATGACCAGGGCGCTGCAGGGTGAGGCGCTCCAACCCTTTTGCGGGGCACTGATCAATACGTCAACGCCGGTATCCTGCATATCGACCCAGATGGTGCCGGAGGCAATGCAGTCGAGGACAAAGAGGCCGCCAACAGCGTGAGTGGCTTCAGCTACCTTGCGCAGGTAGTCATCCGGCAGAATGATCCCGGCGGAGGTTTCCACGTGCGGCGCAAACACCACCTGCGGCTTTTGCGCGTGGATTTCTGCAACCACGTCTTCGATCGGTGCCGGGGCGAAGGGGCTTTGCGCATCCGTTCCGGTTTGCCGTGCCTTGAGCACGATTTCTTCTGCGGGCAGACGACCCATTTCAAAGATCTGCGTCCAGCGGTAGCTGAACCAGCCGTTGCGAATCACCAGGCAAGTCTGGTCCTGGGCGAACTGGCGCGCCACGGACTCCATGCCAAAGGTACCGCCACCGGGTACCACGACCACAGCCTCGGCGTTGTAGACGCCTTTCAGGGTGCTGGAAATATCACGCATGACCTGTTGAAAGGTTTGCGACATATGGTTCAGGGAACGGTCGGTAAAGACCACGGAATATTCAAGCAGGCCATCGGGGTCAATGGCAGGATGTAGTTGGGACACGGGGCACATCTCCGGCTATTGTCAGTACCTGACCGGGCTTTGGCCCGGCCAGCAATCGCCCATGCTAACCCGAAATGCCGCGGGCTGCAGCGATCAGATGCACTATTCCCGAGTCAGATGGAAGAAGAAGTCCAGTGGCTTGCCCTTGATATCGCCCAGTCCGATGACCACGTCATCATTGACCCGGCGGAAATAATCCATGATCGGCTGCGTATCATAGATGAGTGCGGCCGAGGTCATGCCGTCAAAAGCCATCATGCGCATTTGCGCCGCGCCCAACTTGTCGAAGGTAACCACGTCGCCTTCTTCGTTGCGCACCAGCAGAGGCTCTACATCACTGGGGGAAGTAAAGCGTTTGCCGTACCAGTTGATCGGGTCCGGCTCGGCACCGCCGTCAAACTTGCCACCTTTCCAGGTACCGACCATGAAATCCAGGTCAACCGGCTCCAGTTGCTTGAACAGAGGCATCAGGGTTTCTACCGGGTAGGCGTCACCCGCGGCCATCATGTCGAGAAACTGCTGCTCGGCGCTGCGGTCGTTGGCCAACGAGGCCGCACTGGCTGCCAGTGCAGTGGCGGCGGCCAGGGTTTTCAGGGTCTTGTGCATCAGGTCATCCTCTAGTTATGAGCAATGCCATAACACGACCGGTCAGCCAGTACACAAGCTCCAACACGCTTCCCCGGCCGAGTCGATATCCGCCTGGCTGAGCGCAAGATAGCCGTCACGCTCGGACCTGATCAGATTGACAAAAGACCCCCAGACCAACGACAGCAGTATTTCCGGGCGAATGTCCTTACGGAAGACGCCCTGAACCTGGAAGCCATGGTAAGTCATGACAATGTTGCGCAGCAGTTTGCTGTCCAGGGACCGGCTGGCATCGTCCAGATATGGACGATGATCCTGCAGCTCGAGAAAGCGGTAGGCATCCGGATCCTGGCGAGCAAAGTCGAACATGCGCTGCCACACTTCGACAAACAACTCGTAGGGGCCGGCATTGGGGCTCAGGTCAACAAACAAGCGTTTCGCGAGGGCTATGCGCTGTTCACGGAACAACTCGTTGACCAGGGCATCCTTACTGGCGAAGTAGCGGTAGATAGTGCCGGTACCCACGCCGGCACGATCGGCCAGAACAGGTATGGGAACACCGTTGACCCCACCCTCGGCAAAGACCTCAAGGGCCGCACGCAAGATTGCCGCACGCTTGTCCTTGATGCGAGGTCGAGGGGGTCGAGATAGATGGGTGGGTGTATTCATCGACTCATTCTATGTACTTTTTCAATCGTGTACAGCACGCGTTTGGGTTAAACATGGCAGCCAACCTGCCAAGCTTGACTGACCACGCCGATTAGCGTGCCAAGCCAGCGCAGTGAATGATCATTCACTGCGCTGTCAGAATAAGCACTGAATTTAACTTTGCCAAGAGCAGACGACAAAGAAAACCTGAAACCTCAATACTTATGAGCAGGCACTCCCGGCAAAAAAGCTCTGCTATAGTCAAAACAGGAAATTGTAGTCAGCCGTTCAGGAAGGAACTGAGTCACGATCATGGCAATGCTAGATAATCCAAAACTGGCCAGCTTGGCTGCCAAATACAAAAAAAAACTGCTCAGATACCTGACCGAGCTACAGGGCGCGGCGCAGCATGTACACCCGTCTTCAGAGTCGCTGCATGTGATCAATAACATAGCACACCGCCTGAGTGGCTCAGGTGCGGCTTATGGCTTTGTCGAGTTGTCACAGAGGGCGCGCGCACTAGATATCGCTTGCGAGCAAGCATTAAAACACCCACCCTCTGATTACGATGCAATTATTGCCGAGCCCTTGCATGATCTTATGAGCTGCATCGAGCGGTGCCTGACCTTGGATGAGTCTGGCCACCAGCCCAATGGGGTCAGTGAAAACGCCGCCTCTGATAACGCTCCGGGCAAGATCAATATTCTGCTAGCCGATGATGACCCGGACTTTTCGTCGCAAATAAGCCAGATACTCACTGAACTTGGCTATACCGTGCATTGCCTTGACAATATTTCCGGGCTTGAGCAAGCCATTGCGCACCATCAACCGCTGGCACTTATTGTCGACATGGATTTTTTCGGTCAACGCTTTGCCGGTGCCGAGCATGTCAACGCCTGGCGGCAAAAAGATGGTTCGCCGCCACCCGTCATTTTTATTTCCGCGTTTGACTCATTTGCGCTGCGACTGGCGGCCGCTCGTGCTGGCGGTAACCATTTTTTGAGCAAACCGCTGGATGTGCCCAAGCTGATATCGCTGTTACACGCTGATCTGAACCTGGCACCCAGCGAGCCTTACCGTGTCATGCTGGTAGACGATGACACTGACTTACTGAATCTGTACGGTTCTGTCCTTTCCCTGGCCGGCTACAGCGTCTCGACTGCTACCAGTGCGCAACAGGCGTTATCCATGCTTGAAAGCAAGCAGCCAGAGCTGCTTATCATCGATGTCTTCATGCCCGGCTGCAATGGCCTGGAGCTTGGCATGATCATTCGCCAGCATGAGGAATATGCCACCATCCCCCTATTATTCATGTCAGCAGCAGCAGACACCGATGTGCAGTTAGCCTGTGCGCGGCTGACCAACGATGAGTTCATCTCCAAGCCTATCGAGCCCTGGCGCCTGCGAATGGTGGTCAAGTCGCGAGTCTCGAGAGGCCGACTGCTGCGAGCTCAGGGCCGCTTTTTGACCACAAACGACGCGCTGAGCCATCAAGACCCCTTGACCGGCCTACCTACTCTGGGAAAACTGCGCATTGCCGTTGAGCAGACGCTGCGACAATTCAGCCCGAATCGGCTCTTTGCAGTCATCAAGATCGACATCAGGGACTTTCATACCATCAACAACCTGAATGGCAATTTCTTTGGCGATCAAGTGCTGCAACAGGTGGCCTGGGAGCTGTCCCATTGCCTTGACAACGAAGATGTCCTTGGCCGGCAACAAGGTGACGAGTTTTTGATTCTCAGCCATGGGCACGACAGCAAGGAATCCGTGAAAACCTTCGCCGAGCGGCTGACACAAGCGGTCGAAAACACCAGGATAGAGTCCATCAGAAGCGTCATTGCTCTTTCCGTGGATATGGGTATTGCCATCGCTTCACCCAGCACTCGAAGCGCCGACGAATTGCTTGATCAGGCTGAGATGGCTCTGTTTCAGGCCAAAAAATCCACGGGCGCCAGCCTGTGTTTTTTCGATGCCAGCATGCTTGATCAAGCCAAGCAGCGGTTCGATCGGGCCCAGCGTATCAGGCAGGCTCTCGTTGATGGCGAGTTTATCCCAGCCTATCAACCCATAGTCAGGGTGGACGACGCCAGCATTGTTGGGTTTGAGGCTCTTGCCCGCTGGCAGCACCCAGACCAGGGTGTATTGGGACCAGGCGCATTCATTCAACTTATGGAAGAGCAGGATCTGATAGGCGAGTTGACAGCGCTGATGCTAAGTAAAGCACTGCCGCAATTGGCCCGCTGGCAGCAGCACAAACCCGACCTGTTTGTATCCATCAACCTGTCAGCCAAAGATATTCAACATCCGGCTTTTCAGGCGCAGCTTGAAACCTTGCTTGCAGAGCACAGACTGGCGCCTGAGTTCGTAGTCCTGGAAATCACCGAAACACTGCTTCTATCTGACTGGCAGCAAGCCAGCATGGTCATAGAGGAACTCCGACAGCTAGGGGTTCGTCTTGCTCTGGATGATTTTGGTACTGGCTACAGCTCAATGAGCTACCTGCACCGGGTTCAAGCGGCCAAACTCAAGATCGACCGCAGTTTTATCCAGCACTGGTCGCAAACCGGCGATACCCGTCTGATCAAGGCTATGGTTCAACTAGGTCATAGCATGGACATGACCATTATTGCCGAAGGGGTAGAAAATGCTGCTGAGCTGAGCCTTTTGCAGCAGCTCCACTGTGACCAATATCAGGGCTTTTTCACTGCCAGACCCTTGTTTGCCGAAGAGGTCGAGGCGGGCCATTGGCTGTGATCACCCCCTCAACCTGGCGCCTGCTCTGGGGCTGTTCGCGGCGGCAGATACTGCAGCAAACGATCTGCCAACTCAGATGGACTAATCCGGGTCTTGCTCAAGACCTCGAAGACATCATGGCCTGATGCATTGACCTCGTCACCGGTCAGCACGATGACCGGAATACCCGGTTGTTGGCGCTGAATATCGGCCAGCAATTCCCAACCCTTGTCATCCGGCAGACCTAGATCAAGCAGTACCAGGTCAAAGGTACCTTGACGCAATTGGTCTCTGGCTTTGGCCAACGATGCCACCGGCACGATGCGCATTGTCGAACCAAGACTCGCTTCAACTACGTCCCGGTAGTCCGCGTCATCCTCTACATGCAGCACGCTTGGCGTTGCCTGCGAACCGGCTTGCAGGCGGCCTTGCATCAAGGTTGCCAGCACATCCAGCTCAAGAGGCTTGGCCATCCATTCGACATGCTCAGCAACACCCACAGCAGCCAGATACTTGTCATCAACCTTGCCAGAGACGACCACGATCGGCACTGCCTTGTACGCTCTCATGCGCCTGATCTCATGAATCAGCGCATGGCCGTCCATATCCGGCAAAACGATATCCACAACAAACCCGTCATATTGACGCTGATCGAGATACACGAGCGCCTGCTCACCGGAGTGGGCCTGATCGCAGGCAAATCCTTTTGCTACCAGCGCTACCGACATAACCTCATTGAGATCCTGGTCATCCTCAATAATCATCAGCCGGTTTCCAGATGCTGGAGCGCTGCAATCCTCAGCGTTTTTGGCATGCCGGGGCATGCGCAGGTAAAAGCATGTACCCTCACCCTCCACGGAGGTGTAGTCCAACTCAATTTTCATGAGTTCGCTCAACTCTTTGGAAATGGACAGACCCAGCCCGGTTCCACCCTGGGAGCGCTGATCAGAACTATCCGCCTGAGAAAAACGGCTGAACATCTTCTCGCGAAAATCCTCCGGTACGCCAGGACCCTGATCGGATACGCTAACGGTCAGCACGGACTCACTGCTGGCAACCGCTACCACGACCTCTCCCTGCGGCGGCGAGAACTTGATGGCGTTCGACAATAAATTACTCAGCACCTGCTCAAATCGCGCCGGATCGACTTTGGCGTCGACACTGCCTGGCGCGGGTTTGAATGTCATTTCAACCGCATGTTTAACTGCAAACCCCCGGTTGGCTTCAACCACCTGATCAGCCAGCGCATTGATATCGCAGATCGATAGGGCCAGGTCCATTCGGCCACTGCTGATACGTTCCATATCCAGAAGATCATTCACCAGGGTCGCCAGGCGCTGACTGTTTCGATAAGCCAGCTCGATCATTCTCGCGGCCTTGTCGGGCACTTGACCCATGGCACCGCTAGCGACCATCCCAAGAGACCCGGAAATGGACGTCAAAGGCGTGCGCAGTTCATGGCTCACTGTTGCAATGAACTCACTCTTGATGCGGTCCAGGCGCTGGGACTCAGTCAGGTCATGCAAGGTTGCCACAAACTCTCTGGGCCTGTGCGGCATATTGATCTCAGCCACATTGATTTGCATGGGAAACACCTCACCGCTGGCGCGCAGCGCCTCTACTTGACGTGGCTCACTGATCAATTTCTTCTCGCCGCTTGAGAGGTAAGCGTGCAAATAGCCGTCATGCTGATCCCGATACGGGCGAGGCATCAACATGGCGACGTTCCTTCCCATGACGAGCGTTTTGCGGTAACCAAACATCACTTCTGCAGCGTGGTTGAACTCGGTAATGCAACCGTCCTTATCAATGGCAACCACCGCGGCAAACAGCTCTTCGATCAATGTCTGACTGCGCGCACCTTGGTATTGAGCCGAAATCTCTGCTTGTTTGACGGCGGTAATATCCTGCACCGTACCGGTCAGAATACGGTCACCTGACTGCGCTTCCCGCTTGAGGTCATAGTTTGCCAGCTCATGAACCCAGCGAATGCTACCGTCCGGGCGAATGATTCGGTGCTGGACATCGTGGATACCGGTTGTCTGAGCCACCACCTCGCTTTGTCGAACCAAAGGCTCATCTTCCGGGTGCAGGCATTGATTGAACAGCTCGATGCTGGGCACTGTATGTTCCGGATCAACGCCAAAAATGTCGTAAATAACCGGTGACCACCACAAGGCTCCGGTATCCAGATTGGCGTGCCAGTAACCCAAGCAGGCTTTCTCACAGGCATCTGCCAACCGGGCCTCACTGGTTTTCAGGGCTTCCCGGGCGGCCTTGTGTTCAGAAATATCCTCGGCCAGCCCCAGATAGCCAAGGATCTGCTTATTGGCATCGCGTATCACGGATACCCGTAGCCTGACCGGGAACACACGGCCACTCTTTGCGCGATAGTGCCACTCCTGGACAAGTGAGTCCTCCAGCCCGGTCACATCCACAAAAGCCTCGAACCCACTGATCTCCTTGCCAAGCTGCTCACTCAAGGCAGCTGCTCGAGCCGCAACTTCCTCGGCCAGGTGGAAACAGGCCGGGGTTTCTCGACCCACCAGCTCATCGGCAGAATAGCCGAGCATCCGCTCTGCACCAGTATTGAACTGACGGATAATGCCTTGGGTATCGGTGCCAATGACCGCCGTATCGACGGCGGCATCCAGCAAATACTGCAGTGACCTGGCGCTTTCATCTGCCCGGGCCTGATGATCCAAGAACTGTACTTGCACTGATTTGATATGCCAGTACCAGGCTCTACCAGCTGCCAGCAACAACAATACGCCAATCAACTTGCTGCCTTCTTCCACCGCGCCGTCGAGCCAGGATGGGGGGTAGCGCAAGAACGCACTGAGAATATCGGCTGTTGCATGCAACAACAGGAAGCCCAAAGCCGCCATTGCGAACCGAAAGGTAGGCAGGTCTATATTGCGCCGTCCAGTCCGCTCAAGCGCAACCAGGCAGATCGCGATCACAAGCCAAACCGCTATCACCAACAAGAGTCCCGTCATGTTCGAGGGAGTAATACGCAGCCCCGAGCTATTCAAGACGACAAAGCCAAACGCCAAACAGACAACAATAATGACGCCACTGCGCCACGGGGTCCCAGAATCAGTCATGTTCAACATTCACTCCAGCGATTTTCTGGGCTTGCGATCATTGACTCGCAATTCTCAACCCGCGGTTCGGTAGGTCGATCATGACTCATCAAGGTCGATCCTCTGTGATGGGCAAGCAGATCCGAAACAAACTACCGCCGCCGGGGGCATCTTCATAGCTTACGTCACCACCCAACTGGTGGATGATCTCCCGGGTAATGGCCAGCCCCAGCCCCGTGCCGGGTAATTTGCGCGTATCGCTGCTGTCAGCCTGCGAAAAACGCTTGAACAGCTGATCCTTGAATGCCGCATCGACACCCGGCCCCCGGTCTTGAATCGAAAGCTGGAGTCGGTTGTTATCTATGGCCATGGCCAGAGTTACCACGTCGCCTTCAGGTGAGTACTTGACGGCATTGGACAACAGATTGTTGATGGCCTGAATCAAGCGCTCAGCATCAACCGACACGTGCACATCAGATAACGGATTGACCAGCTGCAAGGTCACCTGCTGCTGATTGGCAAACCCCTTCATGGACTCTATGGCCTCAATCAACAGGGGCAAGACCGCTTGATCCAATAGCTTCATCGGCATCTTGCCAGCCACCAGCTTTTCCATATCCAACAAATCATTGATCAAGGTGGAAAGACGCTGCGCATTACGCCTGGCATTGGCAACCAGCAACTCAGCTTTCTGCGGCAAACTGCCTGCAGCCCCGCCTGCCAGCAACCCCAAGGAGCCACTGATTGAGGTCAAGGGTGTGCGCAATTCATGGCTGACGGTCGCGATAAACTGATTTTTCATTTGTTCAACACGCTTGCGCTCAGAGATGTCAGTGTAGACAGCAAGCCAGACCTCTCCCTGCACCGGGTGGGTGAAGGTACTGAACGAAACCATACAGTGGAACGCCCGCCCATCCTCTCGCCGCTGGCGCAGCTCTCCTTCCCAAGCACCATGTTGCAGGATGTTGGCAGCAACGTCCTCCAACCGGCCGATTTCAGCGTCGCGATCAAGTGGGCTGAGCTGCTGCCACGGAGTGTTGAGCAGTTCACCGGGCTTGTATCCAAACATCTTCTCGGCACCGGCATTGGCGTAGATGATGGCCTGACTGCCCGAATCGATGAGCAAAACCCCGCCCTGCATCTGCTCCAGCATTCGCGCCTGCAGCCGAATGTCGTCCTCAAGGGTGGCGTGACTGGCGATTTTCTGATGACGGTAGCGCTGGGGAATCACTGGTGGCTGGCGTTCGAATGATTCGATGATCTCGAAGACACCCTCGCGGTTGCATCGGGTCAGATAGCAGTTGACCAAGGCATGCTGCATCACCGAGTCCATCACCACGCTGCCCTGTGGCGCCGTCAAGTGAATGGTCTTGAGTTCATCGACCAGCGCCTCGGCGTCGGTGCTGCCGACGGTATTGGCTGCCGCGGCAAATGCCTTGACACAGACATAGGCACCCTCGCTGAAGTTGGTGAGGGTGCCATTGCCCCGCGGCCAGATGCCATTGACACCGGGCATCTGGCCAAGCCGCGCCAGAATATCTCGATTGGCATCGCTGTCAATACTCATGAAATAGCTGTTGCTGGAGTAGAGACCCTCACGCACCTGTGGTGGCAGTTTGCTCGCCATCATCTCGTCATAGTGCCCCATGACCACGGCCATTTTTGACTTGAGCCCGCGTTCTGCAAAGCGCGTGAGCAGGTTGACCTGGTCGGCGCCAGCAAAGTAAGGCACGAAGACATCAGGG
Source organism: Pseudomonas sp. (assembly GCA_007117785.1). GTDB lineage: Bacteria > Pseudomonadota > Gammaproteobacteria > Pseudomonadales > Pseudomonadaceae > Halopseudomonas. Next base: position 16,059 of record SKFV01000142.1, on the reverse strand, counting down.
GCTGTCGCCGCAACAGCATCGAGCAGTCGATCAATCTCGTCTACGGTCACGCCGATATCGCGGTATTCCTCACCCAGGGACTCCCCACCACACTTGGCCAACGCGTCCTTGGCGGCAGTAATGGACCCGCGGGGCCATTCATAATTATTCCCGGCAAAGAAAAACCGCGGACCGAACTGTTCCCGCATGTAGGGGATCATACGGTCAATCTGCTGATTGGGCAGGGCGGCGAAGTGGAAAAAATAGCGACTCTGGATGCTGCCCTCGTAGAATGAGAAGTTGAGTAAAGGTACTCGGTTCGGTTCAGCTACACGGTAGGCAACGGCAATTCGGGAGTTGGACAGTAGGTTGCCAATAATGGCGGCGCAGCCATGCTTTTTCACCAGTTTTTCCGCTGCGGCGACCGCGCTCTCCGGTAAACTGCCGTCATCCTCGACCACAAGCTCCAGTGGTCGGCCCAGAACGCCGCCCTGTTCGTTGACCTCGGCACAGGCAATCTGGGCGGCGCGGAGAATCTCTGTTCCATAGATGCTGACCAAGCCGGTAAGGGGCGGCATAAGGCCAACTTTTACGCTTTCAGCATCCCGCGGTTCGGTAGGTCGATCATGACTCATTTAGGTCGATCCTCTGTGATGGGCAAGCAGATCTGAAACCGGCTACCACCGCCGGGGGCATCCTCATAACTCACTTCACCACCCAACTGGTGGATGATCTCCCGGGTAATGGCCAGCCCCAGCCCCGTGCCGGGTAATTTGCGGGTATCGCTACTGTCGGCCTGCGAAAAACGTTTGAACAGCTGATCTTTGAATGTCGGATCGACACCCGGCCCCCGGTCTTGCACCGAAAGCTGGAGTCGGTTGTTATCTATGGCCATGGCCAGAGTGACCACGTCGCCTTCAGGTGAATACTTGACGGCATTGGACAACAGATTGTTGATCGCCTGGATCAAGCGCTCAGCATCCACCAAAGCGTGTACATCAGATAGCGGATTGACCAGTTGCAACACAACCTGATGCCGGCTGGCATAGTCCCGCATGGATTCGATAGCTTCTCGCACCACGGGCAACACAGGCTGTTCCAGCGCCTTGATCGACATCTTGCCCGCTACCAACTTCTCCATGTCCAACAGATCATTGATCAAGGAGGAAAGACGCTGCGCATTGCGCAATGCCGTTGCCACCAAAGATTCTGCCTTCTGCGGCAAACTGCCTGCTGCCCCACCCGCCAGCAACCCCAGGGAACCGCTGATTGAGGTCAAGGGAGTGCGCAGCTCATGGCTGACGGTAGCGATAAACTGGCCCTTCATGCGCTCCAGCCGACGCCGCTCGCTGATGTCTTCGATCAGCAACCAGATCAACGCGCGACCATCCGCATCCTGAGTCAACATACCCTGTAACCGCACCGGATAGCGGCTGCCATCCTTGCGGATGTATTCCTTTTCAAAGGGCCCGTAACGGCCCTCGCTCTTGAGCCCCTCCAGCGCCTTGATTTCCTCCGATTCGTATTCCTTGGGGGTAACATCCCAATAGCTGAGGTTGACGAATTCCTCTCGTGTATAGCCTGTCGGCGCCAACAGGGCCGGGTTGAGATCGATAAACTGGCCAGTCTCGAGATCATTGAGCGCGATGCCAATCGGCGAAAACTCAAACAGGCTGCGCAAGCGTTGTTCACTGCGCTCCATGGCCAGGCGTACCTGCTCCTGCGCGTCAATATCCTGGATAAACCCATGCCAAAGGACACTGCCGTCCGCCAAACGTTCTGGCCGTGCCTCTCCAGCCACCCAACGATACTGACCTTGATCAGTACGCACGCGATAAGCGGCATGCCAGTTCTCAAGGGTGTCTGCCGACACTTCGATGGACTGGACAATGACCGGTAGGTCATCAGGATGAATCCGCTCGAAGGCTGCCGTCGCATCTTCGGCTGCCTGCTGAGGGCTGATGCCATACAGCGTGCGGATACCCGGAGAGCTGAAAGGAAATACTGTGCGCCCATCCGGAAAGCGACGGAACTGATACAAGGTACCTGGCAACTGAGCCATCAGCTTGTCCAGCCGAAGATTGCTCAGGTTAGCGTCCAGCGTGTTGACCAACCACTGTGCCAGCAGACGAGCAAAGAGTGCCTCGCTCTCATCGAAATCACTGCTGCGCGCAGTCTGTGCGGTAAAGTTCAGTGTGCCAAAAAGCCGGTTTTCGACCTCGATCACCAAACCCATGTAGCTGCCCACAGGAAACTTTGAATAGCAAGGGTGGCCGCGATAATCCGCGCCAGTAGCGTTCGGCAGCAACAACTCATCGTCTAAGCCATTCAACAGCACCCGACACCAGGTGTCCCCAAGACTAAAATGCTGCCCTGGCTCTAATCCAGAGCCTTGAGGGGCTGACAGCCAGCGCACAGAGTAAACCTCACCCTCAATCTGGCTGACGATGGCTGCATCCATGCGTAGAAATTCTCTGGCCTGGTCCAGAGCAAAGCCAATTTTTGCATTCAGGTCGGTCGTCGCGTGACAGGCAATACGATTGAGGACGAACAGCGCATCGTGGTTACGGTTCAGTTGCTCTCGGGCTTGCTTATCACGAGTCACATCAACCAGAAAACCCTCCAGAAGTACAGGCTGGTCGGCGTTACCCGCCACCGGGCGGCCGCGCTCCTCGACCCAGCGCCAGTCGCCCTGTTTATGCCGGATACGGTATTCCACATGCCAGCTCTGCCAACCGGTGATGGCTTGTTGCACAACGCGTTCAACCCGGTCTGCATCATCGGGATGAATCAGCCTGGCATAGCTGATACGGGCGTTCTCGAGCAGCTCCTCGGTGCTGTATCCACTGATCGATGCCACCTGTTTGCTGATAAACAGCATGGTCCAGTGTTCGTCGGGCAGGCAGCGGTAGGTCACACCCGGTATATGGGCCACCAGCGAGGCGTACTGATCCCTACTGGCCTTTAGCGCCTGCTGTGCCTCAACCTCGGCGCTGACGTCACGGATGTTGGCGAAAAAACAAACAGGCTCGCCGTGTTCGTCCTTGAGCGAGCTGACCGACAAAACAACCGGAAAGCGCTCACCGTTCTTTTTCTTGAAAATCAGCTCGAACTGGCCGCTGCCAACACTCACGGTCGTGCTTAACGCTTGCTCGATTGCCGCATACTGATCCTCTGGCCAATAAGGGTAGGGCGGTCTCTGCCCAAGCAGTTCGTCAGCGGAAAACCCGGTCATGGCGCAAAAGGCAGGATTAACCTTCTGTTGGACACCATCTGGAGAGATAACAGAAAAGCCTTCCCGCATACCCTCCATCATCCGGTGCGCGAAGGCCAGGTCCGATACCAGCCCCAAATCGGGCCGCTCTCTCGCAGAGCCTATAATCAGAGCCTCAACGGTGTTAGCCATATCCCTGAGAGCACTCTGATCCTGCGCTGAAAAAATGCGTGGTTTATCATCAATGACACAAAGCGTACCGATCCGATGACCGGCAAAATTCAGCGGGGCGCCGGCATAAAAGCGGATATGTGGGGGCCCAGTAACGAGAGGATTGTCAGCAAATCGCTCATCATTCAGCGCGTTCTCAATCACCAGCACCCGGTCGCTCAAAATGGCATACCCGCAGAAAGACAGGCTGCGCGGGGTTTCCGTAACATCAAGGCCCTGTGAAGACTTGAACCATTGCCGCTGAGCATCCACCAGAGTGATCAGAGCAATAGGTACCTGGAACAGCCGTTGCGCCAAGCGAGTCATGCGATCGAAGCGCTCTTCAGCCAGGCTATCGAGCAGCCCACTTGACATCAGCGCTCGCTGACGGAGCGCTTCATTATCAGGCTGAGGGGGTTGTTGCATAGCTGGTCACCTGTCTACCCTGAAACGGTTTTGCTCTGAACCCAAGCCAACAGGGCCTATAGCTGGCGCTTATCAGCTATTGAATCGCCCCCAGAACGCACGCAACTGGTCCGCAAGCAACATGGGATCAAAGGGCTTGGCAATCACTTCCTTAACACCGATTTCCTTATAGCGTAACAGCTCCTCGGGATGGACTTTTGCCGTCATAAAAGCCACCGCAGTATGGTCGGAAACTGAACCTTGCTCTTTCAGTGCTGCCAGCGTTTGCGGCCCGTTCATTTCAGGCATCATCACATCCAGCAGGATCATTTGAGGAGCAAAGCCATCCACTGCTCGCAACGCCTGGGCGCCGGATTCGCAGGCCAGCAACTCAAGCCCACCGACATCAACCAGTGCCATGCTGGCTATCTCACGAATATCCGGGTCGTCTTCGACATAAAGCACCCTTTTCAACTCTGCCATTCTGCTCTCCAAGGCTTACAAAACACATTAGCAAAAAGCGCATAACTATCTTTGATCTTGATTCTAACCATGCAGGTAACAATGACTAGTTAAGTTGATGGCGTACAACACAATGCCAGCTCAGGTAATTATTCTTCGCGTCTTTAACCATGGGTTGAATATAGCAGATGCTGCATGACGAGCGGTCTAACATACGCCTTCATGCACAGACCACTCCTTGGGCTGATTGCTAAAGCAGCAGGACTGACAAGTGAAGCAGACCCTTAGCGGGTCTGCTGTAAAAGGCAAGTGCTATTCGGACGGGTTGGCGCGGTTGCGCTTCTCGGCGCTGCGCACGGCTAGCCAGACGAGGAAAGTGAACACCGATACCACCAGCAATATCAGACTGGCGACGGCATTGATTTCCGGCTTCACGCCCAGGCGTACCGAGGAGAAGACCTCCATCGGCAAGGTGGTAGCCCCCGGGCCGGAGACGAAGCTGGCCAGTACCAGGTCATCCAGCGACAGAGTGAAAGCCAACAGCCACCCTGCGAAGATCGAGGGCGCAATCATCGGCACTGTGATCAGGAGGAAGGTTTTCCACGGCGGTGCACCCAGGTCCATCGCCGCCTCTTCCACTGACTGGTCCAGCTCGCGCAGGCGACTGCTGACCACAATGGCGACATAGGCGGTACTGAAGGTGGTGTGGGCAATCCAGATGGTCAGCATGCCACGCTGGGCGGGCCAGCCGATCAGTTGTGCCATGGCGACAAACAACAGCAACAGGGACAGACCGGTGATCACTTCAGGCATGACCAGGGGTGCGGTGACCAGGCCAGAAAACAGGGTACGACCACGAAAACGCCGAATGCGCGTCATTACAAAGGCGGCCAGTGTGCCCAGGGCAACCGCAGCGGTGGCGGTGTACAGGGCAATCTGCAGACTGCGTTTGACCGCATTCATCAACTGGCTGTTATCCAGCAGGCCGGTATACCAGTGCAGCGAGAAGCCACCCCAGACGGTGACCAGGCGCGAGGCATTGAAGGAATAGATGACCATGATGATCATCGGGATGTAGATAAAGGCCAGCCCGATCCACAGCATCGAGGTGGAAAATAGATAGCGCTCTTTCATCCGTTTTTCTCCATTTCCCGGGCCTGGGTGTAATGGAACAGGGTGATCGGAATAATCAGTATCAACAACATGATGATTGCCAGTGCAGAAGCTACCGGCCAGTCACGGTTGTTGAAGAACTCCTGCCAGAGCACCTTGCCGATCATCAGGGTTTCCGGGCCGCCCAGCAGTTCGGGGACGACGAACTCACCGACCACAGGGATGAACACCAGCATGGCGCCGGTGATGATGCCTCCCTTGGACAGCGGAATAGTGACCTTCCAGAACGCCTTGATGCGCCCGGCTCCCAGATCCATGGCTGCTTCCAGCAGGGTGTTGTCATGCTTCACCAGGTTGGCATACAGCGGCAGGATCATGAACGGCAGATAGGCATAGACCAGGCCGATATACACGGCGGTATTGGTATTCAGGATCTGCAGCGGCGAGCTGATCAGCCCGAGCGAGAGCAGGGTACTGTTGAGCAGACCACCGCTACTGAGAATGCCCATCCAGGCATAGACGCGGATCAGGATCGCTGTCCAGGTCGGCATGATAATCAGCAACAGGTAGACCAACTGCCGCTCGCGTGGCGCGCGGGCAATGGCATAGGCCATCGGGTAACCAAGGCAGAGACAGATCAGGGTGGTGATCAGGGCAATTTTCAGTGAACTGAGATAGGCCGCCAGATACAGACCGTCCTGGGTAATGAACAGATAGTTGCCGAAGTTAAGTACCACATTCAGCGTTTGCTGGGCGTACTGCAGCAATGGCTGGTAGGGCGGCACGGCAATGGCCGCTTCGGAAAAGCTGATCTTGAGGACGATGGCAAAGGGCAGCAGGAAGAACAGCAGCAGCCAGAGAAAGGGCACACTGATAACCAGTGCGCGGCCGCTGGGCAAGAACCGCGACAGCAGCGCCTTCATCCTTGCAGCACCACGCCGGCACCATCTTCCCAGCTGATGAACACCTGATCGTCCCAGGTCGGGCGCGGCAAGCGTCGCTCGGTGTTAGGCACAAAGGCCTGCACAATCTGGCCACTGTCGAGCTTGAGGTAATAAACCGAATGACCGCCCAGGTAGGCAATGTCATGCACCAGGCCATGTGCCCAGTTGTAATCACCTTCCGGCTTGTCGAGGCTCATGTAGACCTTTTCCGGACGCAGGGCGTAGGTCACTTTCTTGTCTTCGGCACGGGTACTGACGCCATGGCCGATATAGATCGGGCGATCCAGCTGCGGGCACTCAATGATCGCATGGTCTTCCATGTCGGCCACCAGTTCACCCTCGAACACATTCACACTGCCGATAAATTCAGCCACGTGGCGGCTGTTCGGGCTTTCGTAAATATCCACCGGGCTGCCGACCTGGGCTATCCAGCCCTGATGCATGATGGCGATGCGCTGGGCCATGGTCATGGCCTCTTCCTGATCATGGGTGACCATGATGCAGGTCACGCCGACCCGTTCAATGATTTCCACCAGCTCCAGCTGCATCTGGCTGCGCAATTTCTTGTCCAGCGCCCCCATCGGCTCGTCGAGCAACAGGAGTTTGGGACTTTTCGCCAGGGAGCGGGCGAGTGCCACACGCTGACGCTGGCCACCCGACAACTGGTGCGGTTTGCGCTTGGCGTACTGGCTCATTTGCACCAGCTTGAGCATCTCCGCCACCCGCGCGTCGATATCCGCGCGACTCATACGGTCCTGCTTGAGGCCGAAGGCAATGTTCTGCGCCACCGTCATGTGCGGAAAGAGCGCGTAGGACTGGAACATCATGTTGATCGGCCGCTGATAGGGCGGCAGATCGGTAATATCCTGGCCGTCGAGAAATACCCGGCCCTTGGTTGGCCGCTCGAAGCCGGCCAGCATGCGCAGCAAGGTCGATTTACCCGAGCCGGAACCACCCAGCAGGGCAAAGATCTCACCACGATTGATACTCAGATTGACGTCATCCACAGCCAGGGCATCGTCAAACTGCTTGCTGACCCCCTCTATACGCACGAATTCGACCGCACCGGCCTTTTCCTGCGCCTGCTTCATTGCCCCCACTGCGCCTACCATAGATGAACTCCAGCCAATCTTTGACAAGGGGTCGGGGCTGTCAGCGACAGCCCCGAGCGGCCATCAACGGCCGGACTTGATGCGGTTCCAGGCGCGGGTTACATCACGCTGGGCGCTTTGCGGACGAGGCACTACTACGAACAGCTTTTCCATGATTTCAGCTGTCGGATAGACCTCTTCATTGGCGAGAATTTCCGGATCCAACAGCTCGTAGGAGGCCTTGTTCGGGTTGGCGTAGACCACGTATTCAGTGATCGGCACAATCACGTCAGGACGCAGGATGTAGTTGATAAAGGTATGCGCATTCTCGACGTTCGGGGCATCGGCCGGGATGGCCAGCATATCGAACCACAGGGTGGTACCTTCCTTGGGAATGATATAGCCGATATTCACATTGTTCTCGGCTTCCTCGGCGCGGTCAGCGGCCTGAAAGATATCACCGGAATAGCCCACAGCAACGCAGATCTCGCCGTTGGCCAGGTCAGAGATATAGCGCGAGGAGTGGAAATAGGTGATATGCGAGCGCACATTCATCAGCACTTCAGCTGCCCTGGCGATCTCAGCGCTATCGGTACTGTTCGGGTCCAGGCCCAGGTAGTTGAGGGCAACCGGGATCATTTCATCACCGGAATCCAGCATGGTCACACCACAGCTGGACAGCTGGCTGACGATCTCCGGGTTGAACACCAGGTCCCAGGAATCAACCGGGGCGTCATCACCAAGAATGGCGGTAACCTTGTCGATGTTGTAACCGATACCGTTGGTGCCCCACAGGTAAGGGACCGAGTACTGGCTGCCGGGGTCGACATTTTCCAGATCATCCAGCAACGCCGGATCGAGGTTTGCCATGTTGGGCAGTTTGCTGTGATCCAGCTTCTGGTACACACCCGCCTGAATCTGGCGAGTCAGGAAGTTATTCGACGGCACCACGATGTCAAAGCCCGAACGACCTGTCAGCAGTCGTGCTTCCAGCACTTCGTTGGAGTCGTAAACGTCGTAGGTCACCTTGATGCCGGTTTCTGCTTCGAAGTTGGCAATGGTGTCTTCGGCAATGTAATCCGACCAGTTGAAGATTTTCAGCTCACCAGCCGCCTGCGCACTCAGCGAACCAGCCATGAGGCCGGCAGTGGCCATCGCCAACACGGTCTTTTGGGTCAACACTTTCATGGTATCTCCTTGCACAGACACCGGCCCCACTGGCTTGGTCTGTTGTCTGGGTTGTTACTGGCCAAGCCAGTGGTTTTACCGCCTGTCGGCAGCAAGTATAGCTATTCCTTCAGCGCTATAGCAGTCAGGTCGAGGCAGCGCCAGATCAGCTCGACCAACTGATCAACTTCCTGGCGACTGATAATCAGCGGCGGCGACATGATCATAGTGTCACCCACCGCTCGCATCACCAGTCCGTTGGTTACACAGATGTCACGGCACAGGCCGCCAGCGCGGCCATTGCCCGCAAAACGAGCACGGCTGACCTTGTCGCTGACCAGTTCGAGGGCACCGAGCAGGCCAACACCGCGTACTTCACCCACCAGGGGGTGATCAATCAGGCCGGCGATTTTGTCCTGCAAATAGGGTGCCGTTTCAGTGCGTACACGGTCGACGATGCCTTCCTCACGCAGGATACGCAGATTTTCCAGACCCACCGCGGCGGCCACCGGATGGCCGGAGTAGGTATAGCCATGGAAAAATTCGCCCCCTTCCTCGATCAGGGTGTCGGCCACACGATCGCTGACAATCACACCGCCCATGGGCAGATAGCCTGAGGTCATGCCCTTGGCAATCGGCATCAGGTCCGGGGTCAGGTCGTAGTACTGGCTGCCAAACCATTCACCGGTACGGCCAAAGCCGCAGATGACTTCATCCACCACCAGCAGAATGTCGTAGGCGGCGAGAATGCGCTTGATCTCCGGCCAGTAGGTCGCCGGTGGCACAATCACCCCGCCTGCGCCCTGAATCGGCTCGGCGATAAAGGCAGCCACCTGATCGACGCCGAGCTCCAGAATCTTTGCTTCCAGTTGCTGCGCCGCCCAGATACCGAAATCCTCCGGACTCTGCTCGCCGCCCTCGCCAAACCAGTAGGGCTGTGGAATGTGCACGATGCCCGGAATCGGCAAATCACCCTGGGCGTGCATGGGTTTCATGCCGCCGAGACTGGCACCCGCCACAGTCGAGCCGTGATAGCCGTTGATACGGCCAATCACGGTTTTTTTCTGCGGCTGGCCTTTGAGGTCCCAGTAACGGCGCACCATGCGTAGCACGGTGTCGTTGGCTTCCGAGCCGGAGCCGGCAAAGAACACCCGGTTCATATGCGCAGGAGCAACCTCGGCAATGGCACTGGCCAGGCGTACTGCTGGCGGGTTGGCGCACTGGAAGAAGCTGTTGTAATAGGGCAGTTCAAGCATTTGCCGGTAGGCCACTTCGGCCAGTTCGGTGCGTCCGTAACCGACGTTGACACACCAGAGGCCAGCCATGGCATCGAGAATGCGGTTGCCTTCGCTATCCCACAGCCAGATGCCTTCTGCGCGCTCGATGATGCGCGCACCCCGCTCACCGAGTGCCTTGTGGTCAGTAAAGGGATGCAGGTAATGCGCCCGGTCCATCGCCTGCAGTTCAGCGGTATCCAGCGGCGGTTGCGTTATCATAGGGGGTCTCCTTGCCCTCAGGTTAGACGGACAACAACAGGAATTCGCGCTCCCAGGAGCTGATTACCCGCTTGTAGTTCTCATGCTCGACGCGCTTGACGGCGACATAGCCGCGGCAGAATTTCTCACCCAGGTATTCCTGCACGTCAGAACATTGCTCCATACGCTCCAACGCTGATTCCAGCGTCAGCGGCAACTGGAGATTGCGCCGCTCATAGGCGCGCCCCTTGACCGGTGCCGAGGGCGGAATCTGGCTGATCATGCCCAGATAACCACACAGCAAGCTGGCCGCAATGGCAATGTAGGGGTTGGCATCAGCACCCGGCAGGCGATTTTCTACCCGTCGGTTCTGCGCATCGGAGTCCGGTACGCGCAAACCGGCGGTGCGGTTCTCTTCGCCCCACTCCACGTTCACCGGGGCCGAGGTGTCCGGCAGGAAGCGACGGAAGGAGTTCACGTTGGGGGCAAACAGCGGTAGCACCTCGGGGATATAGCGCTGCAGGCCACCAAGGTGGTGTATGAAAAGGTCGCTCATGCTGCCGTCGGGGTTGGAAAACAGGTTCTTGCCGGTCTCGCGATCAATAATGCTCTGGTGCAGATGCATGGCACTGCCCGGCTCATTGGTGATCGGTTTGGCCATAAAGGTGGCGGTCATGTCGTGCTTGAGCGCCGCTTCGCGCATGGTGCGCTTGAACACCAGCACCTGATCCGCCAGTTGCAGCGGGTCGCCGTGACGGAAATTGATTTCCATCTGCGCCGTGCCTTCCTCGTGGATCAGGGTATCCAGGTCCAGGCCCTGGGCCTCGCACCAGTCGTACATGTCCTCGAACAGCGGGTCGAACTCGTTGGCGGCATCAATGGAAAACGACTGACGACCGGTTTCCTGCCGCCCGGAACGGCCGATCGGGGGCTGCAGGGGCAGGTCCGGATCTTCGTTGCGCCGGGTCAGATAGAATTCCATTTCCGGCGCGACCAGCGGCTGCCAGCCCTTGTCGGCATAGAGTTTGAGCACTTTTTTCAGCAGATTGCGCGGCGACATGTCGATCGGGTTGCCGAGCTTGTCGTAGGTGTCATGAATGATCTGCGCGGTCGGCTCCAGCGCCCAGGGCACCAGGTAGATGGCGTTCTCGTCCGGTTTGCAGATCATGTCGATATCCGCCGGGTCGAGCAAGTCATAGTAGATGTCATCGTCGACATAATCGCCGGTAACCGATTGCAGCAGAATACTTTCCGGCAGGCGCATGCCTTTCTCGGAAATGAACTTGACCGTAGGCGCAATCTTGCCGCGGGCAATCCCGGTCAGATCACTGACCATGCATTCCACCTCGGTAATCTTGTGCTCTTTCAGCCAGTTTTCGATCTTGTTCATGACACCCTCTTGGTGGCCCATTGGCGACAGGCGTCACCAAAGGCAGTAAATATGGCTTGGTAAAACGGATTCTCGCGCACCTTCCACTCCGGATGCCATTGCACGGCGAAGGCAAAACCGGGCGCACCGCCGACCCGGAAGGCTTCCACCAGACCGTCATCGGCGCGTGCCTCAACGATCAGCCCCTCACCGAGCCGATCCAGGCCCTGGGTATGCAGGCTGTTGACCATGGCACTCTGCAAGCCGGTCCAGTGTGCCAGCCAACCACCGGGCTCAAGCGCCACGCTGTGCGCCGGGCCGTATTGCAAATCGACGGACAGTGACTTGTCTTCACGGTGCTCCTGATAGCCACCGACCTCATGCAGCTTCTGGTGCAGGCTACCACCGAAGACCACGTTCATTTCCTGAAAGCCGCGACAGATGGCCAGTACCGGCAGGCCACGCTCTACCGCAGCACGAATCAACGGCAGGTTGGTCGCATCCCGGCGCGGGTCATGCTCGGTACCAGGGTCGCTGGGCGGACCATTGAAATGGTGGGGTTCGACATTGGAAGGCGAGCCGGTGATCAGCAGCCCGTCAAGACTATCCAGCACCTGCTCACTGGCCAGTTGCTCACCCAGCGCCGGTATCAGCAAGGGCACGGCATCCGCCCCGTCGACCACGCCCATGATGTATTTGTCACCCACCTGATGAAAGGGATGCAAACCCTGTTGCCTGGTGCAACAGGGAATACCGACGAGGGGTTTACGCGAGCCTGGCATGAAGCAAACACCTGTAGTGAAAAACGGACACATCCGCATTGTTGTTCAATTTTTCGTACAATAGCAACAAAAATACAGCGAGACAAAAAGCCCCGGGCGGGCACCCACCCAGACCAACGGGCAGCGTGCTGCAAGGCCGCACTATTGCTGGCCCGTGCCCCAAAACGTGGCGACTGCACCGCCGTTGCACAGCACGCTTTTTATTGACTCACTCCGGGCTTTGAGATTAACTCGACAGCAGCGCCATGCGTGATTGATATTTTTTACAACCAACAGGTGAACCCCATGCAATCCCGAGCCGGAGCGGATCATGCAGCAGCAAAGTCTGCCGCAACCGGTGCCACCCAGGCTGAAGCCCTTGCCGCCGCCGTAGCCGCCAGCAACCCTGACATCGCCAGCGCCGCAGCCGCCGCCTTGCGCCCGGCCAGCGTTCAGGAAGCCGAAGACTTTCTCGCCGCCAACCCCGATATCCACTTTATCGACCTGCTGATTGCCGATATGAACGGCATCGTGCGTGGCAAGCGTATTGACCGCTCAGCACTGGTCAAGGTCTATGAAAAGGGCATTTCCCTGCCGGCCTCGATTTTCGCGCTGAATATTCAGGGCACTACGGTGGAAGAAACCGGCCTTGGGCTGGAAATCGGCGACGCCGACCGCATCTGCCTGCCGATTCCCGGCACGCTGAAGGTCGAGCCCTGGCAGAAGCGCCCGACGGGCCAGTTGCTGATGACCATGTACGAACTGGACCGCGAAACCCCCTTCTTTGCCGATCCGCGTTTTGTGTTGCAGCAAGCGGTAGACCGCTTCCAGGCGCTGGATCTGACCGTGGTTTCCGCTTTCGAGCTGGAGTTTTACCTGATTGACCAGGAAAACATCAGTGGCCGCCCACAGCCGCCGCGCTCGCCGATCTCCGGCAAGCGGCCCAACTCGGTACAGGTCTATTCCATCGATGACCTGGACGAATACGCCGAATTTCTCGAGGACGTCATCGAAGCTGCCCACGAGCAGGGCATCCCCGCTGACGCCATCGTCGCCGAATCCGCCCCCGGGCAGTTTGAAGTCAACCTGCGTCACGTTGATGACCCGGTGCAGGCCTGTGATTTCAGCGTGCTGCTCAAGCGCGTGATCAAGAGCGTTGCCTATGACCATGAAATGGATACCACCTTCATGGCCAAGCCCTATTACGATCAGGCCGGCAACGGTATGCATGTGCATATCAGCCTGCTGGATAAAGACGGCAAGAACATCTTTGCGCCAGATGCCGAGGGCAACCTGAGTGACATGTTGCGCTGGGCCATTGGTGGCATGCTGGAGAGCCTGCCGCAATACATGGCCTTCCTCTGCCCCAACGTCAACTCGTATCGCCGCTTCAGCCCCAGCTTCTTCGTGCCCTGCGCACCGACCTGGGGCCTGGACAACCGTACTGTGGCCGTGCGCGTGCCGACCGGTGACCCGGAAGCCATGCGTATCGAGAACCGCCTCGCCGGCGCCGATGCCAACCCCTATCTGCTGATGGCGGCGCTGCTGTCTGCCATTCACCATGGCATCAGCAACCGCATCGAGCCACCACCGATGACCGAAGGCAACGCCTACGATCAGCACGAGGCCACGCTACCGACCAACCTGCGTGATGCCCTGCGCGAGCTGGAGAACTCACCGGTGATGCAGCAATACATCGGCGAGGAATACCTCGACGTCTTTACCCTGTGCAAGGAAAACGAGCTGGCCGAGTTTGAGCAGACCATCTCCGACCTCGAATACATGTGGTACCTGCATACGGTGTAACGTACTGCTAACCAATGATCGGCATTGCTGACCCCATGAACCGGCGCGTTTGCAGCGCGCGCCGGCTTCACCTATAACTGTGCACCTGTCCCCCTGTTTTGGAGCCCTGACCATGTCCCGACCCGTTACCGTTGCCGCCACCCAGATGAGCTGTTCCTGGGAACATGCCGACAATCTGGCCAAGGCCGAGCGCCTGGTACGTGAGGCGGCCAGTCAAGGTGCGCAGATCATCCTGATCCAGGAACTGTTCGAGACGCCCTATTTCTGTCAGAAACCGAATGCGGATTACCTGCAGTTGGCAACCCGCGTGGAAGACAACCCGGCAATCCGCCACTTCCAGGCGGTGGCCAAAGAGCTCAAGGTGGTGCTGCCGATCAGCTTTTTCGAGCTGGCCGGGCGCGCGCGCTTCAACAGCGTGGCCATCATTGATGCCGACGGCAGCAATCTGGGTATCTACCGCAAGAGCCATATTCCGGACGGCCCCGGCTATCACGAGAAGTATTACTTCAATCCCGGTGATACCGGTTTCAAGGTCTGGCAGACGCGCTATGCCAAAATCGGCGTGGGTATCTGCTGGGATCAGTGGTTCCCCGAGTCCGCCCGCGCCATGGCGCTGCAAGGCGCCGAGCTGCTGTTCTACCCGACGGCTATCGGTACCGAGCCACATGATCAGACAATCAACTCGCGCGAGCATTGGCAGCGCGTGCAGCAGGGCCATGCCGGCGCCAACCTGATGCCCTTGATTGCCAGCAACCGTATTGGCCGTGAAGAGCAGGACGGTTACGACATTACCTTCTACGGCAGCTCCTTTATTGCTGACCAGTTCGGTGCCAAGTTGCAGGAGCTGGACCAGCAGGAAGAGGGCGTGCTGGTTCAGCGCTTTGATCTGAATGAACTGGAGCATATCCGCAGCGCCTGGGGTGTGTTCCGCGATCGCCGGCCCAACCTCTATGGCCCGCTGAAATCTCTGGATGGCAGCCTGGAATCCTGAGCATGCATACGCTGACTTCGACACCCGGCGCCGACGGCTTCGCCATGCCCGCCGAATGGGCTCCCCATGCGCAGACCTGGATGCTCTGGCCCGAGCGCCCGGATAACTGGCGACTGGGGGCAAAACCGGCGCAGGCCGCCTTTTTGCGTGTGGCCGAGGCGATTGCCGACTTCGAGCCGGTGACCATCGGTGTGTCGGCAGGGCAGTTTGCCAATGCCAGCATGCGCTGCCGCCACCCGAACATCCGTCTGGTCGAAATCAGCAGTGATGATGCCTGGGTACGGGATAGCGGGCCGACCTTTGTGCGCAATGCCGCCGGCGAGCTGCGTGGTGTCGATTGGCAGTTCAATGCCTGGGGTGGTTTCAACGGTGGGCTGTACTGGCCCTGGCAGCGCGATGACCAGGTCGCGGAAAAAATCCTGCGGCTGGAACGCTGCGCCCGCTATCGCACCGAAGGCTTTGTGCTCGAAGGCGGCGCCATTCATGTCGATGGCGAAGGTACCCTGATCACTACCGAGGAATGCCTGCTCAACGCCAACCGCAACCCGCACCTCGACCGCCGCGCGATCGAACATCAGCTGGCTGATTATCTGGGGGTGCAGAAGGTCATCTGGCTGCCGGAAGGGCTGTACAACGACGAAACCGATGGTCATGTCGACAACTTCTGCTGTTTCATCCGCCCCGGTGAAGTGCTGCTGGCCTGGACCGATGACCCGCAGGACCCGAACTACCCGCGCTGCCAGGCCGCGCTTGAGGTGCTGGCATCAGCCACCGATGCCCAGGGCCGGCAATTGACCGTGCACCGCATACCGATTCCCGGCCCCCTGCATGCCACCCAGGACGAATGTGCTGGCGTGGATGCGCAGCCCGGCAGTCAGCCGCGTGACCCGTCAATCCGGCTGGCCGGTTCGTACGTGAACTTTCTGATCGTCAATGGCGGCATTATCGCGCCACAGTTTGATGACCCGCAGGATGGGGTAGCCGAGGCGATACTGCGTGAGCTGTTCCCCGAGCGCCAGGTGGTGATGCTGCCCGGCCGCGAGATACTGCTGGGTGGCGGCAATATCCACTG
>SKFV01000347.1 GCA_007117785.1 Pseudomonas sp. | reverse complement strand
TGGCGGCAAATGTCATTGGTTGGTCGGCTGGGGAGTACTGCCGGGCATTGTCACTGATGATGCGCAGCACACTAGCGAATTTATCCACGTCAACCAGCAGCCAGTTATCGGTCGGTAAATCCGGCATAGGATCAAGTATCAGCATGGCGGGGTTGCTGAGCTGTTGCTGGATGGTTGTGATGACCAGATCAATGAATTCCTGCATGGCGATTGGTTTCAAGGCCATTTGCAGCAATCTTTCTTCTCCGCGTGCCAGCATCAATAAGTCATCAATCCGGTGCGTCAATTGCTGGCTGGCAGCCATGATGCGGCGAAAGGCTTCTTTGTATTCGGCGCTGTCCTTGTCTTTGCCGCGCAGACTGATTTCGGCCTCACCATGAATGCTGGTGGCTGGGGTGCGCAACTCGTGGCTGATATCCGTCAGCAGTTGCTTATGCCGGGTTTCGCTCTGGTGCAGTTGCGCCAGCGCCTGCTGGAGCTCTGCCGTGCGCGCCTGAACCCGTTGTTCGGTAGCTTGCTGGCTGAGTTTCTCCTGTTCGGCAAAGTCTGCAATGTACCCAGACATCAAATTGAACTGGCGGGCCAGTTCGGCAAACTCGCCCGGGCCTTGCTCATCAATCCGGTGGGCGAAATTACCCTGCTGCAATTGCTGGGTACCGTCCAGCAAACGTTGAAGAGGGCGGCTCAGGGCTCTGGATAAATGCCACCCAATGAACATAGCGAAAAACAGCCCGCCCAGGCTGATCAATAGCATGGTCTTCTGTATACGCTGTACGGCATTTAGGGCGTCATCTTCCGTACGCTGGGCGCGTATTTTTTGCTCGGCAATGGCGTTTTGTAGCAGTGCCGAGAGATCGGTATCCTGGAACTTGTCAAAAAGCTCAATCAGCGTCAGCCACAGCTCGCTGTCATCCTGGTAGGTTGCGATCTCCCGCGTTTTCAGCGCTTGTTCCAGAGTAAACAGGTTGGATTGCAGCAAGGAGATGACTTTGACCTGAGCCATGATGTGCTGCAAATCCTGCTCGTCAGTACTGAATAGCTGATCGCGAATAGCCAACTCGTCAAGCGTTTGCAATTGCCGCCGCATACGCGCAAAGAGCGTGTCGCGAAAGTCGGTATTTGCGTCCTCGGTCAGCAGGTATTCGGCCAGCCAGACTTTCAGCCGCTGCTTGTCTGCCCGCACGGAGATGAATTCTGTGAGCATCTGATTGGCAATGCGGTTGCGCTGGGTGTGAAACTCGGAGTTCTGATGGGCCCAGAAACCAATGCCCGATAGCAGCAGGATAATCGCCACCAGAATACACAGCGATACGATCAGTTTGCGAAGATACATGAGCATGGCCAGTGCAGGGCTAGAATACGCAGTATATGACCACGGCTCAGTCGGATCATGAAAATCGTATTAACACCCGCATATGATGGCGATTTGAAGTCGTAGCCCGCTTCGAGCTGACGCAAGCGGCCTGGTCCTCTATAACGCCATGGCAGCGCCAACAACCGGTGATGCTGCATCCGATGATGAGTGTAAAAATCCGCGTTACTGCTTTTCAGCACGCTATAACTTTTAAACTGCCGACTTCTCGACCGGGGCTGACCAGAAAAAGCCGGTCAGCCTTTTTATACGCTTGACCCCACGCTCATTTACCTGAATTCTAGCCAAGCTGAATTCCACTACAATCAATCACATCAACAAGGAAATACCATGTTCAGTCACGTCATGCTCGGTGCCAACGATATTGATACATCCAAGGCGTTTTACGATGCAGCATTGGGTGCCATCGGCTGCAAGCCTGGCATCATCGACCCCAAAGGTCGTTGTATGTACATCACCAAGACCGGCGTTTTCGCTATTACCAAGCCGATCAACGGTGAACCTGCCTCCTGCGGCAACGGCAGCACCATCGGCTTTGCCGTCGATAGCCCGGAACAGGCCGATGCCTGGCACGCGGCCGGTCTGGCTAACGGGGGTGCCGACTGCGAAGAGCCACCCGGTGTGCGCGAAGGTGCCGGCATGAAACTCTATCTGGCCTATCTGCGTGATCCCGCGGGCAACAAAATCTGCGCCATGTACCGTATGGGGTGATATGACAGCTGCGCGCGAGGTTTATCAAAAGCTAAAGGAGCTCTGCCTTGGTACCGTCGGTGCGCAACTGCATAGCCACCAGCGCTGGAGTGACGTTGACGTTGGTCTGGTCGCCATCAATGTAGATGGTTGGATTATAAGCCTGAACAAAGAAGCCGGTGCACTGGACTATTGTGCCGGCTGCCAGGTGCCGGATGGTCGCTATCTCGACAGCCATACCTGGGCTAGCCCGGGTAATGACCCCCTCGAATTCTTGAGCGTCTGGGAGCGAGGAAGATTGGAGTCAGTTTTGCAGGTACTGTAAGTAAACCTTTGCCACGTCTTGAAAGGATTTGCTGCTTAATAATCAGCCCGTGCTCAGGTAGGGTTAAGGTATGGATACTGAACAACGCAAACAACGTCTCAGCCTGCGGCTAATCTTCCTTGTCGCCGCCCCGATGGCCCTTCTGGTAATGATCGCCATCGCCGAGGGCCTGGTGACCGCCCTGAAAATCGTACTGGTCTTTTTACTGCCAGTACTGCTGTTGCTGTACGCCTTCCTGATAACCCGGCTAAGGTGTCCTGCATGCCGACAACCCTTTGCGTTGGAACACGCGGATAACGCCGCCTTTCAAACCACCCATGAATGCCGCTACTGCGCTCATCAGGTCAAACGTCTGGGCCCTGGTGGCGGCGGCCGGGATGAAACCTGAGCTACAATCAAGTCCATTGTTGTATCTACAGATACGCTGCTATCAAAAAAATCTCACCGAGGCTTCCCGGCTTACCAGTAAACTCTCGTTGGCACTTGCTTATCTACCTGATCAGCAAGCAGTAGCCTAAAACTCGCCTTCCGTCCCGGTTTGTACTAAGTTTTTATCTAATTGCAACTAGCGGACCCAAGCGGGCAGACCCATGACTTTGATCAGCAAGCATATGCCTGCCTGGAGCCTGGTGCTTCTGGTAGCGATGCCCGTCTGGGCACAACAACACAATCCGGCCCTGCGCGACCAGCCACGGTTTGATGATCCGGCACTGGCCGCTGACCTGGAACGCCTCAATGCCATGCATATAGCGATATCGCCACAGCTGAATGCAGGCCTGCAATCGGGTAGCCCGGTGTGCAACCTGACTGATGAGATGACGTGGCTGCTCAACCGCCGCATGACCAGTAAAGAACACGCCGCCTCACAGGCAAACCTGCCGGAGGGCATGCAGCTGCGGGTCACCAGAATGGAAACGCATTTGACCCATGGCGATTGTGTCAACGGCGCACCAGTAGGCGCATTTACCGCCATCGGCCGCTTCGATACGGAATCCCGCTATGTTGGCATGGTCTCGACTACCCGGGAGTCGATACGCGTTCGCGGAACTGTGGTTGATGGTCAGTTGCAAGGAGAGATCAGCACCTCGGCCCGCATTATCGACCATCAAAGCGATGGCCGCCTTACTTTCGACAACATTACTCAATCTCTCGGCCAATATCAGGCAGGTCAGCCGGTAGCCCGCGGCATGGGGCTTACCTTTTCAACCGGTGCCGATGGCAACCAGCAGGTGGTCACCAACGTGCAGGAGTATCTTGCATTAGGACGCGTAAAGAACCTGAGCTGGATGGGCAGCATGCTGGCAACCGAAATGACCACACTGGATGGCTTCGCAGACGGCTGGCTGATTAATCATCCGATCGAGGTGATACGCGGTTACCGCACCGAACTGACACGCACCTGTTACCAGCGCGGCCAGATTGTCGGTGAAGCTGTCTGTGGCCCTGCGGATATCAGCGTTGCAGGTGCCGTCAGCACCTACCCGAGGCCCACATTTCGGCGCAACCCGGAACGAGACCTGATAGCCGCACTGACAACCCACAGCCAAACCGCGTTGCCCGGCACCCGCGAAGCCTATGACGCCGCCACATCACTTTGCCGGGTTGCCGAGGATTCGCTTTGGGCCGTTACTTATGGCGAGCATGCCGATCACATGCGTGCGGGTGGTTTGGTTAACATCCTTGAAGGCAAGCTGTTGGAAGGGCAGTGCGTCAACGGGCATATCGAAGGGCCTTTTCACATATTACTGCTCGTTGATACCGGCAACCCTAGCGTAGTCAACTCCAGAGGCGTATTACGCAACGGTAAACGTCATGGGCGCTTCCTTTCTGCACGCACCACCTATAGTGAGAGCACATCGATCAGCTTCGGCATAGCCGATTACGAGGGTAATCGTCTGGTCTCGCCGCGTATCAACTTCGCCGGGGTCACGACACTGGTCGAGAAACCCACGCGTCAGGCAGGAGAGGTGGAGGTTGAGCGCTTCAATGGCCGTGATCGTGCCGAAAATTACCGCACGCTAAATGGCATTCGCCATGGCATGTCCACCAGTTATCTGATGACCGGTGAACGGATACGACGCTGCTACCAGAACGGGCAACGGGTCGAAAACCTGCGCGCCTGTCGGTAACCGGGGCCTCGCGTAAGCTGGGCATCTGGGGTTTTAACTGGCCTGGCAGCAACAGCGCTGACTGTGGCAGCCGCGGCATGTCAATTTTTACGCCTTTGAGATAACTAGCCTCACATGCCCGTCATGCCGAAAATCCTGCGCTCTGAAACATGCGGATAATAGTCTGCCTCTCAAACCACCCTTGAATGCCGCTACTGTGATCCTCAGCTTAAACGTTAGGCGCCTGTCGAAAGTGGCCAGGATTGCGCCTGATCCACATCATTAGCAACGAGGTAAATATGACTGACCCGAATCCCCAGGATCTCAAGCCAACGCCCGATCCCGCCGAGGACAATGCCTTTTTTCCATCACCACATTCCCTGAGCCAATTTACCTCGCCAACCTCAGACCTGAGTGGTGCCGATTACCCCAACCCCTATACCAGCGGCCGCTGGAAGGTCTTGCTGGTGGCGGCGGATGAGCGTTACCTGCCGATGGACAATGGCACCCTGTTTTCAACCGGTAATCACCCGGTCGAAACGCTGCTGCCCATGTACCACATGGAAAAGGCAGGGTTCAGCTTTGACGTAGCGACCCTGTCCGGTAACCCGGTCAAGCTTGAGCACTGGGCGATGCCTTCCGAAGATCAGGCAATCATGGGCCTGTACGCCAAGTACCGAGACCAATTCCAGAAACCCCTGAAGCTGGCTGAAGTGATCGAGCAAGCGCTGGGTGAGGATTCCGACTATATCGGTGTATTCATTCCAGGTGGCCATGGCGCCATGATCGGCCTGCCAGAGAGTCAGGACATGAAAACCCTCCTCGAGTGGGCCGCCACACACGACAAATACATGATTTCTCTCTGCCACGGCCCCGCAGCCTTATTGGCTGTCGGCAAGAACCATCCGGATTTTAACGGCTATGAAATCGTTGCCTTTCCCGACGCACTGGATGCGCAGACACCGGATATGGGGTACATGCCAGGGCACTTGACCTGGAAATTTGGCGAACGCCTCAAGGCCTCGGGATTCGAGATTATCAACTCGGATATGACAGGTGCCGTGCACCGAGACCGCAAAATGCTGACCGGCGACAGCCCCCTGGCTGCCAATCCATTGGGTCAACTGGCGGCCAAAGCACTGTTGGAAGAAGTCAGTCACTGACTGATTGT
>SKFV01000388.1 GCA_007117785.1 Pseudomonas sp. | reverse complement strand
TTGCATGTATTGCCGGGTGTCATCGACAGCCAGGTGCACTTTCGCGAGCCGGGTCTGACGCACAAGGAAACCCTGGAGGCAGGTACCCGTGGTGCGGTACTCGGCGGCGTAACCGGGATTTTCGAAATGCCCAACACCCAGCCACTGACCCTCAAGGCCGAGGATTTGCAGGCCAAGCTGGACCGTGCCCGGGGCCGCGCCTGGTGTGACCACGCCTTCTACATCGGCGGCTCTGCGGTGAATGCCGACCGTTTGCCGCTGCTGGAACAACTGCCCGGCTGTGCCGGGGTAAAAGTCTTTATGGGCAGCTCCTTTGGCGATTTGCTCGCGGACGAAGAAGACGTATTGCGCAATATCTTGCGCAATGGGCGACGACGTTTGGCGGTGCATGCCGAAGATGAGGCGCGGTTGAAGCAGCGCAAGGCCCTGGTCGAGGGGTGCGGCGATGTGACCCGGCACCCGTTCTGGCGGGATGAACAGAGCGCCCTGTTGGCCACCCAGCGCATTCTGCGTCTGGCGGCGGAGGCAAACCGCAAGCTGCACGTGCTGCATGTATCGACAGCAGAAGAAATGGCGCTGCTGGCCCGGCACAAGCGGCGCGTCACTGTGGAGGTAACCCCGCATCATCTCAGCCTGTGCGCCCCCGAATGCTATCAGCGCCTGGGTTCGCTGGCACAGATGAACCCGCCAGTCCGTGAGCAGCGTCATCAGGATGCGCTCTGGCAGGCGATTGCCGAGGGTGTGGTGGATGTGGTCGGCAGTGACCATGCGCCGCACACGCTGGAAGAAAAAGCCCGGCCCTATCCGGATTCGCCAAGCGGTATGACCGGGGTACAAACCCTGTTACCCCTGCTGTTGGGCCATGTGCATGCCGGACGCCTGAGCCTGCAGCGGCTGGTCGACCTGACCTGTGCCGGTCCGGCGCGCATTTTCGGTATCGCCGGCAAGGGCCGGATAGCGTTGGGCTACGACGCCGACCTGACCCTGGTGGATCTGGCTGCGCAACGCACTATCACCAATCAGTGGATTGCCAGCGTCAGTGCCTGGACCCCCTATGACGGCCTGCCGGTCACCGGCTGGCCACTGCATACGGTGGTGCGCGGCCAACCGGTGGTCCGCGATGAAGCACTGGTTGGCCAGCCGATTGGCCAGCCGATTGAATTTCTCGATGCCGCGGCATCGCTTTGAACAGGAAGATGGTCATGAACAGCAATGCCGGTAACCCGCACAAGGCAGCGACCGAGGTAGCCTTTGCCGCGCGCAAATCCATCGAACAAGTGGAAGAAGGCCATGAGCTGGCGCCGAAATTTGACCGTGATGGCCTGATCAGCTGTATCACCTGCGATGCCGACAGCGGTGACGTGCTGATGCTCGGTTATATGAACGCCGAGGCGCTGGCCAGCACCATCGAGACGGGTGAGGCGCACTACTGGAGCCGTTCACGGCAGGTGCTCTGGCACAAGGGTGCCACCAGCGGCCTGACCCAGCAGGTCGAGGAAATGCTCATCGACGACGATCAGGATGCCGTCTGGTTGCGCGTCCGTGTGGCCGGCAGCGGTGCCAGCTGCCATGTCGGTTACCGCTCCTGCTTTTATCGCCGCGTACCTGTGGGTACCCAGCGCCAAGCAGGCACGGCACTGGTATTTACCGAAATCGACAAGACCTTTGATCCGCTCGAGGTATACGGCGACGCGCCCAATCCGACCATTCTCTAGCGCTGCGCTTAAGCGCGAGCCAGAGGCTGATCAGGCTTCGCGTTGATGCTTTTCGCGCAGTTCCTGACGTTCCTTGGCTTCAATACTCAAGGTTGCCGTCGGGCGCAGCAAGAGGCGGGGCAAGCCGATTGGCTCACCGGTTTCCTCACACCAGCCGTAATCCCCTTTGGCCAGGCGATCCAGCGCCTGGTCGATCTTGTCGAGCAGCTTTTTCTCGCGCTCCAGCATGCGCAGCTGCCATTGGCGTTGCTCTTCGGCACTGCCGATATCAATCGGATCGCTTTCCGGCTGCATGTCGCGCAGGCTTTGAAACTCTTCGCCGATACGTTCCTGCAACTCCTTGCGTTGTTGCAGCAGCAGGTCGCGGAAGAAGGCCTGCTGGTCAGGGTTCATGTAGTTCTTTTTCGGTTGCGCCAGCAGTTGCTCGCGCGTCAGTAGGGGTGTTGTCATGATGGGCATCTGATTGATTGGTTGTAAGCGTTATAATGTAACATTTGCAGCCTGTCCAGGCATTGCCTGTGTGCGTTGAATGTCGACCGCATCGGCTGCCTGTCAGGGTTATTCGATATTCTGCACCTGCTCCCGCATCTGTTCGATATAGACCTTGAGGTCGACGGCGGCCTGGGTGCTGCGGCTGTCGATAGCCTTGGAGCCCAGGGTATTGGCCTCGCGGTTGAACTCCTGCATGAGAAAATCCAGACGCCGGCCCATGGCCTGCTTACCCGAGAGCACGCGGCGGGTTTCAGTAACGTGGGTATCCAGGCGGTCGAGCTCTTCGGCGACATCGATTTTCTGCGCCAGCAATACCAGCTCCTGTTCGATGCGCGTTTTGTCCAGTTCCAGTTTGGCCTCGTTGAAACGGTCGATCAGCTTTTGCCGGTGCGCGCTGAGCAGGTCCGGCATCAGCTCGCGCAAGGTGGCCACGCACTGGCTGATGGCGCCAAGGCGTTCTTCCAGCAGTTTGGCCAGTTCGCTGCCTTCGCGACCCCGTTGGGTTTTCAACTCGTCCAGCGCCTGATCAAAAATGCTGGCGGCGGTTTTCAGCAGCCCGGCCTGATCACCATCGCTACTGTTCAGCACCCCGGGCCAGGCGAGTAACTCCATGGGATTGATGGCTGCCGGGTTGTCCAGCTGCTGGCTGATGCGTTGGCTGGCGCTGATCAGTTCGTCCAGCAACGGCTGGTTCAGGCTGATGCTGTCTGCCTGCTCGGCAGCCGGGTGAAAGCGCAGGGTGCATTCGACCTTGCCACGGGCCAGTTGCTTGCGCACCCGTTCACGCAGCGGGCCTTCCAGGTCGCGGAAGGCTTCAGGCAGGCGCAGGCTGGCTTCCAGGTACCGATGATTGACCGAACGCAGTTCCCAGACCAGGGTGCCCTGGTCGGTGGCGTGCTCGCAGCGGGCAAAAGCGGTCATGCTGTAGGCCATGAGGTTCTCCAGGTAGCCGGTTTCATTATCCAGAGGGCATTGTAACCCAATCCGCACGGGTGACTGTCGTCAACGCCAGTCGACCCGTATACTGGGTGGTCTGTTGTGCAATTCATAGGCAATCAAGGAATCTTCATGCAACGTCCCAGCGGCCGTCAGGCCGATCAAATGCGTCCGGTTACCCTTACCCGGCATTACACCAAGCACGCCGAAGGGTCGGTACTGGTCGAGTTCGGTGATACCAAAGTTATCTGCACCGCCAGCGTCGAGTCCGGCGTCCCGCGTTTTCTTCGCGGCTCCGGCCAGGGCTGGATTACCGCCGAATACGGCATGCTGCCGCGCTCCACCGGTTCACGCATGGGGCGTGAGGCGAGCAGAGGCAAGCAGGGTGGGCGTACATTGGAAATCCAGCGCCTGATTGGCCGCTCCCTGCGCGCGGCGGTGGACCTGAAAACCCTGGGCGAAAATACCATCTACTTCGACTGTGATGTGATCCAGGCCGATGGCGGTACCCGCACTGCTTCGATCACCGGCGCTTGCGTTGCGCTGGTTGATGCCCTGCGCTGCATGAAAAAACGCGGTGCGATCAAACAGATTCCGCCAGTACAGATGATTGCTGCCCTGTCAGTGGGCATTTACCAGGGCGTGCCGGTGATGGATCTGGATTACCCGGAAGATTCGGCAGCCGATACTGACCTGAACGTGGTGATGACTGATAAAGGTGGTTTTATCGAGGTTCAGGGTACTGCCGAGGCCGCTCCGTTCCACGCTGAGGAGCTGAACGCCATGCTCGAACTGGCGCGTCAGGGTATTGAACAACTCTTTGCCGCGCAGCAGGCGGCGCTGGCTGACTGATTCGGTGTGGGGCAGGATTGCGCCTGCCCCGGCTACGGGCTATGTTACATGCATTGACTGAGATTCTTAACTGCCGGTAACGGCAACACAAGGAGTGTTTTATGACTGAGGAAAGCCCGCAGCCAGGTTCACCTGTTGGTCCCGATGCTGAGGCACGCAAATGGGCATTGGTCGCTCATTTGTCAGGTCTGGTCGGTTTTCTGATCCCCTTTGACAGCCTGATCGGGCCGTTATTGGTCTGGCAGCTTAAGAAGGATGCAGACCCCTTCATTGATGATCAGGGCAAAGAAGCCTTGAACTTCCAGATCACCGTGGCAATCGCTGGTCTGATCTGTGTGTTGCTGATGGTGGTATTGATCGGCCTATTATTGATTTGGGTAGTGATTATTGGTGCATTGGTGCTGATGGTGATTGCGGCAATCAAGTCCAATGAAGGCCAAGCTTACCGCTATCCGTTTATCTGGCGCATCATCAAATAGCTAGATGCTCAGCGTCCAGTCGTAATCAATCACCACCGGCGCGTGCTGGGAGAAGCGTGCATTGCGCGGGATGTGTGCATCCTTGACGAAACGGCGCAGCCCGGGGGTCAGGAACTGGTAATCGAAGCGCAGGCCGAGGTTAAGGCTTTCAGCCTGCTCGCTGTCCGGCCACCAGGTGTACTGGTCTGATTCGCGGGTGATTTCGCGCATGGCATCAACATAACCCAGATTGCCGAAAATCTCGTCCATCCAGGCGCGTTCAGGGGCCATGAAGCCGGGTTCGTGCTGGCAGTCGCGCCAGTTTTTCACATCCAGCTTGAGGTGGGCCGTATAGAGTGAGCCGCAGTAGATAAACTCGCGTCGCTTGCGCCGCTGCTTGTTCAGGTAGCCGGTAAAGTCATTCATGAACTTGAATTTCTGGTTCAGGTCGGCATCGCCATCGCGCCCGGAGGGCAGCAACAGCGAGCCGATGCTGACCTTGTCGAAATCCGCCTGGATAAAGCGGCCATAGCGGTCAGCCAGCTCAAAGCCGAGGCCCATGATGATGGCCTTGGGAGCGGTGCGGGTATAAATGGCTACGCCACCCTGACTGGGCACTTCGGCCTCGAAGCAATACTGCCAGTAGCCGTCGATCCAGTAGGGATCCTGTTCCAGTTCCGGAGCGGTAACGCGAATATCCTGTAGACAAATCACATCGGCATCCTGCGCGCGCAGCCAGTCAAACAGGCCGTGTTGGGCTGCGCGCTCTACTCCGTTCACATTCAGACTGATAATTCGCATGCGTGGCCCCCTGAAAACCGAGGGTGTATGATAACCGAGGTAGCCACAATTTTGTTAACAAGAAGGTGAGGATGCACGAGTATCAGCGCGAATTTATCCGCTTTGCCCTGGATCACGGGGTATTGCGTTTTGGTGACTTTACCCTGAAATCCGGGCGCAAGAGCCCGTATTTTTTTAATGCGGGTTTGTTCAATAGTGGTGGCACTTTGTCCCGTTTGGGGCGATTCTATGCACAGGCACTGATACACAGTGGCATTGAAGACGTAGATGTCATCTTCGGACCGGCTTACAAGGGCATACCCTTGGCAGCGGTGACCGCGGTGGCACTGGCAGATAGTTTTGATCGCGATCTGCCATACTGCTTTAATCGCAAGGAAGCCAAGGATCATGGCGAGGGCGGTAGCCTGGTGGGCGCCGAGCTCAAGGGCCGGGTACTGATCGTGGATGACGTGATCACTGCCGGCACCGCCGTTCGCGAAGTGATGCAGATCATCCAGGCCGCTGGTGCAGCGCCTGCTGCGGTGATGGTTGCATTGGACCGGCAGGAGCGTGGGCAGGGTGAATTGTCGGCGATTCAGGAAGTCGAGCGCGATTTTGAGATCCCGGTGCTGAGCATCGTGAGTCTGGATCAAGTCATGGCCTTCTTGCAGGAAGATGCTGAACTTCAGGCCCATTTGCCCGCAGTCGCGGCCTATCGGGCGCAGTACGGCATTCAGGATTAAGTGCCAGGCACACCATATGGCCTGGCACGTAGTTGGAGTCGTTGGCTCAAGGAGAGGGGTTTCCCTATGCGCAAGGTGTGGCAAGGTTCTGCTTTGCTGGCGCTGCTTCTGATAGCAACGCCGAGTGTCGCCGAGCCAGGTGTGTTGTACCGCTATATCAATGACCAGGGGGTGACGGTCCTCGACCGTCGCGTGCCACCGGAGGCCGTTGCCCGTGGCTATGAAGTGCTTGATCGCCAGGGCAGGGTGCGGCGAACCGTGCCTGCTGCCATGACGCCGGAAGAGCGTCAGGCCAAGCGGCAGGCCGAAGCGGATCAGGCCTATCAGGATGCCTCGGATGCGAACCTGCTGCGCCTCTACAGCAGTGTCGAGGATCTTGACCGGGCGCATTCGCGACAGATTGCGCAGATTGACAACCTGATCGTCAGTTCGGAAACCAATATCATCGATCTGCAATCCCAGCGCGAAGCACTTCAGCGCCGCGCCGCAGCGGCGGAGCGGGCCGGCCGCGAGGTTGATCCGCGCATTCTCAGCGAACTGGTGGAAGTGGATAACGAATCCCTGCGCCTGCAACGCCTGATTCTGAACAAGGAAGAGGAAAAGCTGCAGGTGGATGCGGATTATGCCCGTCAGCGCGAGCGCCTGAAGCAGTTGCTGGCAGACGACTGAGAGCCTGCTGCCAGCCGCCTTGTCAGTACTTATGCCTCAGGTGCGGTCTTCTCGAAACGTGAAATAGCTGCGCGAAAAGGGTCCGGGATGCGCATCGGTTGTCGGCTGCTCTGGTCCGCGTGCACATAGACAATCTCGCCCTTCACCAGCAATTCTTCGCCGCGATAGATCCCGATCAGAAACTGCATGCTGCTGTTGCCCAGTTTGGCGATACGCACGTGGATATCCAGCATATCGTCATACACCGCCGGTGAGCGGTATTCCAGCAGGGTGCGCACGGCAAAGAAATCACTGCCATTGACGCTGTTTTCGCCAGTATTGGCCTCACTCAGGGCGCGGAAATACTCGGTTATGCCGACATCGGCATAGGTCAGGTAGTGACCGTTGAAGACGATACCCTGCATATCGGCATCCGACCAGCGCACACGCAGTGGGGTGGAAAATGTGAACTCACTGCGTTGCATTGATCAACTCCGATGGCTGATTGGTGATCAGAGTGCCGACGCCGGTATTGGTAAAGATTTCCAGCAGCACGGCATTGGGTACGCGACCATCGATGATATGTGCGCTGCTGACCCCGCCCTGAACGGCATCCAGCGCACAACGGATCTTCGGCAGCATGCCGCCGTAGATGGTGCCGTCGGCAATCAGCTCGTCGACCTGTTCGGTGGTCAGGCCGGTCAGTACCTTGCCTTCCTTGTCCATCAGCCCGGCGATATTGGTCAGCAGCATCAGTTTTTCGGCTTTCAGCGCTTCAGCCACCTTGCCGGCAACCAGGTCGGCATTGATGTTGTAGGAAGCGCCTTCGCTGCCCACACCGATCGGTGCAATGACCGGAATATAGTCGTCCGAGACCAGGCGGTTGATCAGACCGGTATTCACGCTGGCGACTTCACCGACGTGGCCGATATCAATGATCTCCGGCTTGTCCATGCCGGGTGTGCGGCGGGTTACTGTCAGCTTGCGCGCCTTGATCAGGTTGGCATCCTTGCCGGTCAGGCCGATGGCACTGCCGCCATGCTGGTTGATCAGATTGACGATACTCTTGTTGACCTGGCCACCCAGCACCATTTCAACCACATCCATGGTCTGGCTGTCGGTAACCCGCATGCCTTCAATGAACTCGCTCTGGATGTTCAGTCGCTTGAGCAGATCGCCAATCTGCGGGCCACCACCATGTACCACCACCGGATTGATGCCGACGGTCTTCATCAGCACGATGTCGCGGGCAAAGCTGTTTTGCAGCTCTTCGCTTTCCATGGCGTTGCCGCCGTATTTGATCACGATGGTCTTGCCGGTAAAGCGCTGAATATAGGGCAGCGCTTCGGTCAGTACCCGGGAAACATGGGCGGCGTCGTCACGACTCAGCATGGTAAGGGTCTTGCTCCTCAGTTCAGAAAATGAAAGGTACGTCCGGTGCTATCTTGGCCATCTGGTCACGGAACAGCTGTTTCAGTCGTTCCAGTTCCTCGGCATTGCTGGCCTCAAAACGCAGTACCAGCATGGGCGTGGTGTTGGAGGCGCGAATCAGCCCCCAGCCATTGGTGTAGTCGACCCGCAGGCCATCCACGCTGGTGACGCGGCCATCGCCCCAGTCGGCATTCTGCTGCAGTTGCTCGATCAGTGCGAACTTGCGTTCGTCACCGACTTCCAGCGTTAATTCCGGCGTGGTCTGACCGCTACGGTAGCGGGCAAAGAGTTCGGCACTGCTGGCGTCCTGCAGGGCCAGCAACTCGAGCAGGCGACAGGCAACATAGAGGCCGTCATCAAAACCGAACCAGCGTTCCTTGAAGAAAATATGCCCGCTCATCTCGCCGGCCAGCAAGGCGCCGATTTCGCGCATTTTGGCCTTGATCAGCGAATGGCCGGACTTCCACATCAATGGGCGGCCACCCTGCTTGCTGATCAGGGCAGACAATTGGCGCGTGCATTTTACATCGAAAATGATGTCGGCACCCGGATTACGGGTCAGAATGTCTTCGGCCAGCAGCATCATCAAACGATCCGGGTAGATCAGTTCACCCTGGCTGCTGACCACGCCAACGCGGTCACCATCGCCATCAAAGGCGAGTCCGATGTCGGCTTCTTCGGCTTTCACCGTGGCAATCAGTTCCTGCAGATTTTCGATATGTCCGGGGTCGGGATGGTGGTTGGGGAAGTTGCCATCAACCTCGGTAAACAGCGCAATCACCTCGCAGCCGATGTCTTCCAGCAGCTGCTGGGCAACCACGCCGGTCACCCCGTTGCCACAGTCAATCACCACCTTGAGCGGACGCGCCAGAACGATGTCGTCGACGATATGCTCGCGATAGGCGTTGAGCAATTGCAGGACTTTACGGCTGCCACCGCCCTGGCTCAGCTTGCCTTGTTCCAGACGCTCCAGCAGTGCAGTAATTTGTGCGCCATGCAGCGTTTGTCCGGCAATAACGATTTTTACCCCGTTGTAATTGGGTGGGTTATGGCTGCCGGTCAGCATCACGCCGGAGCCGCTGTCACTGGTATGGGTAGCGAAATAGACTACCGGTGTGGGCACCATGTCGAGGTCGGTGACCTGGCAACCACTGTCGACCAGGCCCTGAATCAATGCTTCAACCAGCTCCGGGCCAGACAGGCGGCCATCGCGACCAACCACAATGTTTGGTTCATCGGCTTCCAGGGTAGCACTGCCGATGGCACGGCCAATCCAGTACAGGCTGTCGGCATTCAATTGCTCGGGTACTGTGCCGCGAATGTCGTAGGCACGGAAAATACTGGCAGGCAGCGAGGGCGCACTGGAATCCATTGCGTCCTCGCTGTTAACGAAAGGGTCGCTATCCCCCTCGATAATATCGATATCCAGTACATCGTCTGATTGAAAGATCGGGTTCTGCAGCGCCTCGTCTTCGGGGGGTGGTGGTGGCGCATCGCGTTTCGGGCTTGGCCCGACGGTCTTGCCGGTATTGCGGGCCAGCGCCATGATGCTTTGCGCTACCGACTCCAGGGGCCCCAGCGACAGCCCGGCGGCTTTGTGGCCTTCAGCCAGCTGTTTCAGGGTATCGGCATCGGTTTTCAGCTGGCGCGTCCAGTTATTGTGCAGAACCAGCAACGCCAGAGCGCTGGCGAGCAAGGCGATCACCGCTGCTGCCAGCAGAAGCAACGGGTTCATCAGCTCACCGGCAAGCCGGGGGCCCGGGCGGAATTCGAGCTGCCAGGCGGCATTACTGGTAGTGATGCGCTGGGCATCATCGCTGCCGTGGCCACTTTGAAACAGGGTTTGCGCGGTAGAGTCGGGGAAGGCCTGAATCAGAGTGATCTGACCGGCACCCTCGGGCAACGGTGGCAGCCCGCCGGTCACGCGCTCCAGATCGAAGATAACCAGCATGGTCCCGCCAATGGGCGCGCTGGGCGAAGCGCGCAGGGGTTTGACGGCATACAGCAGCCAGTCGTTGTTGTGTCGATAGGCTTCTACCGGAACCGTCAGGCCGCGTTCCGCACGCCGGATCATGTCCAGTGCGGCAAAATTGATCGGCGCTTCGGCGTCATCGGTCACTGCTGCGCGGCCCGGCGCATGAATATGGATGCCGCGGGCGTGGGCAAAGGTATGCCGCAGGCTGCGCTCGATAATCGGGTTGCGGCCCTGTTGCAGCGATACCTGCAGTTGTGGATTGGCTGCCAGCCGCGCGACATCGGCATCAATCTGTTGTAGTAGCTGGTTCAGGCTGCCCTGTTGTTGACTGACATAGGCCGTACTCAGATCGGCTTGGTAGCGGGTATTGCCACTGCCCAGCAGGGTCAGCCAGAGCAGAATCCCGGCTATCAGCAAGCCGGCGATGGTAATCAATAAAGGTATCAGGGTAGAGGGTAGGGCCTGCTGGTCCTTGCCCTTCTGTGCAGACTGCGTGCGCTTAAACATCATGAGCCTCCTTGCATGACTGTCTGTTCAGCTCAGTGGCTGCCGGTATGGCCGAAGCCGCCAGTACCACGTTCGCTATCGGTAAATTGATCAACAATGCTCAACTCGGCCTGGACCACCGGCACCAGCACCAGCTGTGCAATGCGCTCACCGGGCTCGATGCTGAAACTCTGTTGGCCGCGGTTCCAGCACGAAACCATCAGTTGGCCCTGATAATCCGAATCGATAAGACCAACCAGATTGCCGAGCACGATGCCATGTTTATGGCCCAGCCCTGAGCGCGGCAGAATCATCGCCGCCAGCCCGGGGTCGGCAATATGAATCGCCAGGCCGGTTGGCAGTAATTCCGTTTGCCCGGGCTCCAGCAACAGTGGTTGCTCCAGCATGGCGCGCAAGTCCATGCCTGCCGAGCCCTGGGTCGCATAGTGTGGCAGCGGCCAGGTATTTCCCAAGCGGGAATCGAGAATGCGTGCTTGCAGGGCGGGCATTAGCATCAGCGTCCTTCAGGTCGTGCGGGCAGTTGCCCGGCAATCAGTCGAATAATCTCGCGGGCCAGTTTGGCTTTGCTGGCCTGCGGTAAATGTTGCTGATACAACGCGCGATCAATCAGGGTCACGCTGTTGTCATCACTATTAAAGCCGATGTCAGGCTGGCTGACATCATTGGCGATGATCAGGTCGAGATTCTTGCGCTGCAGTTTGTCGCGGGCATAGCTGAGAACGTCATGGGTTTCAGCAGCAAAGCCGACGCACCAGGGGCGTTCGACATGGGCGGCGAGGGTGGCAAGAATATCCGGATTACGCACCAGTGATAGCTGCATGCCGGTATCGCTGCCAGGGTCTTTTTTCAGCTTGCTGTCAGCCGCTTCTACCGGGCGGTAGTCCGCTACTGCCGCCGAGGCAATAAACACATCGGCTGGTAAGGCCATTTCACAGGCCGCCAGCATGTCAAGGGCACTGACCACGTCGATGCGCTCGACCCGTGGCGGGGAGGGCAAATTGACCGGACCAGCTACCAGGGTTACCCGGGCACCGGCTTCAGCGGCGGCTTCAGCCAGCGCAAAACCCATCTTGCCAGAGCTGTGATTGGAGATATAACGCACCGGGTCAATGGCTTCACGGGTCGGTCCGGCGTTGATCAGCACATGACGACCGGTCAGCAGGCCAAGCTGAAAACACTCGGCAGCCCGGGCGGCAATATCGGTTGGCTCCAGCATACGCCCCGGGCCAATATCGCCGCAGGCCTGTTCACCCGCAGCCGGACCGAACACGCGCACGCCGCGATCGAGCAGGATTTGCAGATTGGCCTGGGTCGCCGCATCGCGCCACATCGCCTGATTCATGGCCGGGGCGATGGCGATGGGTGCATCGGTCGCCAGCACCAGAGTGGTCAGCAAGTTGTCACCGCGGCCCTGGGCCAGGCGCGCCATCAGTTCGGCAGTCGCCGGTGCAATCAGAATCAGGTCGGCCCAGCGGGCCAGTTCGATATGCCCCATGGCGGCTTCGGCGGCCGGGTCCAGCAGGTCGCCGTGTACCGGGTGGCCGGACAGCGCTTGCAGGGTCAGTGGGGTAATGAATTCACGGGCTGACTGGGTCATCACCACACGCACTTCTGCGCCGGCATCGCGCAACCGGCGCACTAATTCGGCACTCTTGTAGGCGGCAATACCACCGCTGACCCCAAGCACTATGCGTTTATTGAACAACCGCTGCATCATAATCCCCTGCTGCCATCTGAGAATGCGTCCGGCAGGCACCAATGTTTCAAGATAGCATATCGCCGCCACGCACGTGGCATGCGGACGCTCGACGCCTGTCGGGCCTGCTTTTATACTCTGCTTTTGCTTGCAGGAACAGGATGTACCTGCCCACGACAAAAGGAATTGATCATGCCGATTACCGATTGGCCACTGGCTGAGCGCCCGCGGGAAAAACTCATGCAACAGGGCGCTCAGGCGCTTTCTGACGCCGAATTGCTGGCCATCTTTCTGCGCACCGGATTGCCCGGGCGCAGCGCAGTTGACCTGGCCCGCGACCTGCTGACGGCATTTGGCAGCTTGCGCGCGCTGCTGCAGGCAGATCTGCAGAATTTTTGCCGGCATGCCGGGCTGGGTCCCGCCAAATTCGTACAGCTGCAGGCAGTCATGGAAATGGCCCGCCGGCATCTGTATGAAGAGCTGCAACGCGGCGATGCCCTGACCTCGCCGGGGGCGGTGCGGCGATACTTGCGCAGCAAGCTGGCCAGCCTGCCGCATGAAGTCTTTGCCTGCCTGTTTCTGGACAACCAGCATCGGGTGATCGCCTTCGAGGAATTGTTCCGTGGCACCCTCGACAGCGCCAGTGTCTACCCGCGTGAAGTGCTCAAGCGAGCACTGGCGCACAATGCCGCCGCGTTGATTCTGACGCATAACCATCCGTCGGGTATCGCCGAGCCCAGTCAGGCTGACCTGCATCTTACCCGCCGCTTGCGAGAGTCACTGGCACTGGTGGATATACGCGTGTTGGACCACCTGGTGATTGGCGATGGCGAGCCGGTTTCCTTTGCTGAACGGGGTCTCTTGTAGGCGAAAAACATTGCTTGCTGTGGCTCGTTTTGGTATAAAGCTCCGCTCTTCTCGGGGCTGCGCCTGTTTTGCGGTATTTTTCAGGCTCACACGATCCGTTTGCCCCGGCTGACAACAGAATTCTTTTATGGCTTCCAACCAGTTCGGGTTGGGCAAGTGGTTGGAGAGGGTTAACCATGTCTCGAGTATGTCAGGTCACCGGCAAGCGTCCGGTCGTCGGGAACAATGTTTCCCATGCAAACAACAGAACCAAGCGTCGTTTTCTGCCTAACCTGCAGCACCATCGCTTTTGGGTAGAATCAGAGAAGCGCTTCGTACGCCTGCGCACTTCCACCAAGGGTATGCGCATCATCGACAAGCGTGGCATTGATGTCGTGCTGTCAGAAATGCGCGCCCGCGGCGAAAAAATCTAAGGAGTCTCAGCATGCGTGATTTGATTCGTTTGGTCTCTTCTGCCGGTACTGGTCACTTTTACACTACCGACAAGAACAAGCGCACTACACCCGACAAGATCGAAATCAAGAAGTACGATCCGGTTGTGCGTAAGCACGTGATCTACAAGGAAGCCAAGATCAAATAAGATCTGGCTACCAGAAAAAACCCGTCGCTTGCGACGGGTTTTTTCTGCGCGCTGACTAACCAGTAAATCAGGGACAGACTCCATTTATATCAAATGGGGTCTGTCCCTGATTTATTCGCCGCCTAGAGCGAAGTTGGGCAGGCTGTTGACCGGTTGGGCAAACTCGAAGGGAATCGACACCGTTTCCAGGCCGACATTTTGTTGCACCACGAAATGCAGGTGTGGGCCGGTGCTGTTGCCGGTATTGCCTGAGCGGGCAATGACGGTACCCGCCCTTACGCGCTGACCCTCCTGGACCTTGACCGAACGATGCTGCAAATGCAGATACACGCTCATGGTGCCGTCATCATGCAGCAAGCGGACAAAATTGCCAGCCGGGTTATCGCCACGACCGCGCTGGTGGTTGCGGATACGCACCACCACGCCATCGCGCGCGGCCAGAATAGGCGTACCCTCGGGCATGGCGATGTCAATCGCGTAACGGCCTCTGGGGCCAGTGTGACTGTATCGGCCGCCGGGGCCTTGCGTCATGCGGAAGGGGCCACCTTTCCAGGGCAGTGGGTAATGGCTCAGCGTATGCTGCGCGCGGGGATCACCCATGGCATAGCGCAGGCGGTACTCAAAGCTCGGCGTACCGGTGCCGGTCGGGTGCAGGGTCAGCAAGCGAATGCGGTCACGCGGTGGGATCACCCAGCGGATCGGTTCTGCCGGGGCGTTAGTGATGTGTTCGGCCTTGCTGATACCCAGTTCAATTTCCACCGGAGTAAACAGCTCATTGTGCACGATCAGGGTTTCGCCGCCGGGGTGCTTGCGTGTTACCACGTAAACGGCATTGTCCGTCGGCTCTTCGATGGTGTCATTGAAGACAATGATTTCCGCACCTTGAACCCGGCGATCGGTGTAGGTAACTACGCCATTCTCATCGACATACTTGTAGATGGTCGAGGCTAGGGCGCTGCCGCTCAGCAGCAGGCCCATAACGCAGCAAATGAAGGATCGCATTCCCTGGCTCCCTCCGGCTCGACTCGCGTCAGCCGCGACTCGGTTGCAGAGTGTAGGTACGCAGGGTGTCAGCAAACTCCTGCAGTGCCTTGATGCCACTGGCTTCCGCCTGCTGGCACCATTCACGCAAGGCGTGCAGGCGTTCCTGGCCGCTGCTGCAGGTACGGCTCCAGATCTGTTGCAGTTCCAGGCGCTTCTGATAGATCAGCTTCAGCCGCTGGTTATTTGCCAACACCAGATTCAGCCGTTCCTGATGCTTGGGTTTGAGCAACTCGGTCTCACGCCAGAGCAATTTCTTCGCCCGCTTGAGCAATTGCTTCATTGAAGCATCTACCCGTTCGCGTTCAGCCTTGACCAGCGGCTTGATGACCATGCGGCGGTACTGCGCCATCACCTGAAAGCGGTTGCTCAGCAGGGCACGGGCGCTATCCATATCCAGCGTCAGCTTGTTCGGCTCAAGCGCTGGTACGGGTGCTACACGACGCACGTTGGCCAGGCCGACAAGGCTGAACAGGCGGATCCACATCCAGCCGATATCAAATTCCCATTTGCGAACTGACAGCTTGGCCGAGCTGGGGTAGGTATGGTGGTTGTTGTGCAGCTCTTCGCCGCCAATCAGGATGCCCCAGGGCAGGATGTTGGTGGCTGCATCCTTGCACTCGAAGTTGCGGTAACCGATAGCGTGGCCAATACCGTTGATCACGCCCGCAGCCAGCAGCGGAATCCACAGCATCTGTACCGCCCATACGGTAATACCCAGTACCCCGAACAGGGCCAGATCAATGACCGCCAGCAGGGTAATCCCGGCATAGGGCACGCGTGAGTAAAGATTGCGCTCGATCCAGTCATCCGGGCAGCCCTTGCCATAGGTATCCAGGGTTTCCTGGTTGGATGCTTCGGCGGTATACAGCTCGGCACCACGGCTGAGCACCGTCCACAGGCCCTTTTGTACCGGGCTGTGCGGGTCTTCCGGAGTTTCGCATTTGGCGTGGTGCTTGCGGTGAATGGCAGTCCACTCACGGGTAACCATGCCAGTGGTCAACCACAGCCAGAAACGGAAAAAATGCTGCAAAACCGGATGCAGCTCCAGTGAGCGATGCGCGGAATAGCGGTGCAGGTACACAGTCACACTGATAATGGTGATGTGCGTCATCAGCAGGGTCGCGAGAACCACCTGCCACCAGGAAAATTGCAAAAAACCGTCATACCACATAAAGCGAATTACCTCTGATTACTGTCAAGCAACTTGATGCATTGCTGACATTATGGACCAGCATGACGCCGGCTGATAGCCATTCCGTCGGGTGGGAAGCTGCTATAGTCTCAATTAGCATCTACAACAATAAGAGGTCAATCCTCCTGATGAGTTCAAACCGCGGCGCCTGGCAGATAACGCTGATCTACCTGATTGTTTCCGCTGCGTGGATTCTGCTCAGTGACAATGCCCTGGCCTGGTTGGGCTTCAGCATCGAGTTGCAGCAGCGCCTGCAAACGGTCAAAGGCCTGGCTTTTGTCAGCGTGACCGCCGGCCTGATCTTCTTTCTGACCCGCAACTACCTGCGCCGACGCCGTCAGCAGGAGCGCGAACTGCGCATCAGCGAACAGCGTTTCGAGCTGGCGCTGGCCGGCTCGGAAGACGGTGTATGGGACTGGCACCTGAATACTGGCCAGGTACACTTCTCACGCCAGTGCCGGGCCATGCTCGGGTTCTCCGGGAAAAGCGAGATAGTGCTCGCCGGCAAGTGGGCCGAAATACTGCATCCGGAAGACAGCCGGGCAGCCAAGCGGGCCCTGCGCGACCATCTGGCCGGTCGAACCGCGCGCTTCCACAGTGTGCATCGCCTGCGCCACCAGCAGGAAGGCTTTCGCTGGTACGAAGCTAGTGGCCGCGCGCTGCGCGACCCGACCGGCAAGCCCTGGTGGATTCTTGGCATTCTGCGTGACGTAACGGCGCAGAAAGAGAACGAAGAGCGTCTGCGCCAGGCCGCAGTCGTGTTCGATAGCACGACCGAAGGCGTCGTGATCACTGATGCTGACAACCGCATGCTCAACGTTAACCAGGCCTTCTGTGAGATCACCGGCTACACCGCGGATGAAGTCATCGGCGCCAGGCCCAACCTGCTCAAGTCCGGCTGGCATGACGCCGCCTTCTATCAACAGATGTGGTAGGCACTGGAACAGGATGGCAGCTGGCAGGGCGAGGTATGGAACCGGCGCAAGAATGGTGAAATCTACCCGCAATGGCAAACCATCAATACCGTGCACGATGCCGAAGGCAAACTCAGTCATTATGTCGCCGTATTCGCTGACATCAGCAAGATCAAGCGCAGTGAACAGGAAATCGATTTTCTCGCCCATAACGATCCATTGACCCGGCTACCCAACCGCCTGTTGCTCAACGAACGGCTGGAAAATGCCATTCAGCGCGCCAAGCGCCAGGATGAAAAAGTCGGCCTGATCTTTATTGATCTGGACCGCTTCAAGGCGGTCAACGACAGCCTCGGTCACAGCGCCGGTGATGACCTGTTGCGCGCCGCCGCCCAGCGCATGCTCGCCCGCAGCCGCGAGCAGGATACTCTGGCGCGTCTGGGTGGCGACGAGTTCGTCCTGCTGGTCGATGACATTCAGTCGGCTGATGCCCTGATACCGGTCGCCAAGCGGCTGCTGGCCTGTTTTGACAAGCCCTTTGATATTGATCAACAGCCCCTGCACCTGACAGTCAGTCTGGGTATCAGTCTGTATCCGGATGACGGCAATGATGCCCGCGCCCTGCTGACCCATGCAGACACCGCACTGACCCTGGCCAAGGACAGTGGTCGCAATACCTACGCGTTTTACACCCAAGCCTTGACCCTGCATGCTCGCGAACGCATTGCGCTCGAATCCAGCCTGCATCAGGCCATCAGTGGGCGGCAACTGCGGGTCTATTATCAACCCCAGGTGGAGCTGGGTAGTGGTAACATCATTGGCCTGGAAGCCCTGGTGCGCTGGCAGCACCCGGAATTGGGCCTGCTGACTCCGGATCGTTTTCTGCCCATCGCAGTCACCGCCGGGTTGATGATCAATATTGACGAATACGTGCTCAATCAGGCCTGCCAGCAAATGCAGCGCTGGCTGGATGCCGGCTTTGAACTGCAACGTATGGCAGTCAACATGTCCGGCAGCTGGCTGGAACGCGGGCAAGTGGTGGATAACGTCAAACAGGCGCTGGCGCGCAACGGCCTTAATGCCCGGTTCCTCGAACTGGAGCTGACCGAAACCGAAGCCATGCGCCACAGCGAGAGCAATCTCCA
Organism: Pseudomonas sp.; assembly: GCA_007117785.1. Lineage (GTDB taxonomy): Bacteria > Pseudomonadota > Gammaproteobacteria > Pseudomonadales > Pseudomonadaceae > Halopseudomonas. The sequence continues at coordinate 1,175 of SKFV01000388.1, read as the reverse complement.
GCGTCTGGACAGTCTTCGTCAACTAGGTATTGCCTTGGCCGTTGATGACTTCGGCACCGGTTACTCCTCACTGATGCGGCTCAAGCGTCTGCCGGTAAACCGGTTGAAAATCGATCGCGGTTTTGTCAGCGAATTGCCACACGACCAGAACGATACCGCCATCGCCCGCGCCATCATCGCCCTGGGTCAGAGCCTGAACATGGAACTGACGGCCGAAGGTGTGGAAACCCATGAACAAGCCGCCTTGCTCATGGATATGGGGTGCAGCAATGCCCAGGGCTATCTTTACAGCCGGCCATTGCCTGCTGCCGAGATCGAACAGCTGTTGCGGCAGCAGGTCTGCAGCACTAGCAGATAACCAATCAAACGTTACATAACTTGTACATAGCAGAACTAAATGCAAAAGACCTGTACAAAGGTAGTGCAGTACACATAATCAATCCCGGAGGATTACCCATGTACGCACTAACCCAACATGTTCGCTTCACCCTGATTGCTCTGTTCAGTGTCGGCTTGCTCGCTCTGGCCCCGGTACATGCCGGCCACCACAGCGGTGGCTATGGCGACAAGGAAAATAAAGAACGCGCCGATATCGTCGATACCGCAGTTGCCGCAGGTAGCTTCAACACTCTGGTAACTGCCGTAGAAGCGGCTGGCCTGGTAGAGACCCTCAAAGGTGACGGCCCCTTCACCGTATTTGCCCCCACCGATGAAGCCTTTGCCGCCATTCCGGCAGAAGACCTCGAAGCCCTGCTGGCTGACCAGGAAGCTCTGACCGCCGTACTCACCTACCATGTAGTAGCCGGTAAAGTGATGGCAGAAGATGTTGCCGGTCTGACCAGTGCAGAAACCGTACAAGGTCAGAACCTGACCATCGACACCAGCGATGGCGTCAAGGTTGACGGTGCCAACGTCGTGCAGACTGACATCAAGGCCAGCAATGGCGTGATCCACGTCATCGACGCGGTATTGATGCCAGAGATGTAAGTCTTTTCAAGCGTAAAGAAAAAGGCAGCCTGCGGGCTGCCTTTTTTGATGGGGAAAGGACGTTGATGGCTAGTACCTGATCAGATGCAGAGAGTGCAGTGCAACCATTTCGCAGACTAATCAGTTTCCTCAAGGTTCTGCATTATTTGCCAAACTCGTCGAATTCGACGGGTTTTTGTTTTCATTAA
>SKFV01000247.1 GCA_007117785.1 Pseudomonas sp. | reverse complement strand
TGTTGTTTTGGCGAACTCAAAACTAACCGGCTTTACCGCGTCTCCTACTTTTTCATGCTAATCCGCGATGAACCAAAAAAGGCCCGCGCTAAGCGGGCCAAAGAGGAGAGCAGCAATGTAGTGCCTAGTTACCGGTTGCCCGCATGTGCTGAACGCTGAACATGTCCGGCGTACTCTTGGTCGGGTCGACCTGACCCTTGAACTGACCCGTGGTACAGCGCATGGCCTGCACATCGATCATGCTGAAGCTGTCATCCACAGACACCCCGCTGCCCTTGTTGATCGGCAGGTGGTGATCCGGATGCGCCTGACCAATGGTGAAGGTTTTCCACAGGCTGTCGCGGCGGTCATAGGCCACGGTGCGTGGAATGGTGAAGGTCTGCGCATCCATGTAATGCACGCGCTTGGACAGCGGGTGACTGCTGTCGACCGGCACAGCTTCTACTTCATAGACGGTACGCAGCTGCCAGGTGATATTGGGGAAACAGCCGCCCTGACCACCAAAGGCAACGACCTGGAAGCCGTCGCTGTCCTGGTGCGTTTCGCTATCCAGTTCCAGCTCGTTATGATTGTAGAACGGCATCAGCATCTGTCGGGTGCCGAGGTAACGCCAATGCATATCCGAAATACGGCCGTTGTAGCCCTCGAAATCCTCGATCATCAGATCCGAACCCAGAAAGGCATCCGTGACCTGACCGGTGGCCAGACGACGCACGCGGCGCTGGAAACCCAGATACAGCCAGGCGTTGTCACGCTTGAGATCATCCATCGAGCGATGGATCAGCAACTGGGTGTTACGCACATCATTGGGCTCCAGCACACGCAGATAAGTCCCCCGGAACAGTTCCGACGGATTAGGTGTGATCGCTGGCATCGGCTCTTGGTTCACCCGTCCGGTAAAGTTGAGGAAGGCAAAGTTGAACTTGATGGTCCGCTCAACACGACCATTACTCATATCCCGGTACTTCCAGTAGAACGGCTCGATTACCGCGCTGTCACCCCAGTTGTAACCGTATTTGTAGTTCCAGGCCAACTTTTCGCCGGCACGCGGGTCGTTGGCGTCAGGTGCTTCCGGGAAGGGGCGACCGGCTTGCCAGCCGTTGATCTGACCGGGCTGTTCACCCAGACTGACCTGACCGAGGCTGTTACGCGTCCACATGCTATACTTGGGATGTAGATCAAAATACGTGGATTCTACCACGCCCATCTAGACCCAGCCCTGTTCAATAAAGGTCAGAAAGGCGGGGTCAATGATGTCGCGGAACTGCGCCACATTCGCCTGGTTGATCACCATACCTGGGGTCAGGCCATCAAATTGGGGCACCTGATCGCGATAAGGGTGGAAGGCATCGCCAATCACATCGGCCTTGGCCAGACCGGCACTACCCAGCAAGGTTGCCGATAAAGTCAGCGCGATGGAGTGTTTGCTGAAGGTTTTCATTGTTGTTCCTCTTGCTCAGAAGCTATAGCGCAATGTGAGTTGCAGTTCATCCTGACCCTTGGCCATGCCCAGCGGGCCGGAACGGAAGCGGCCAAGGGGCTCAGACCCACCCAGACCCAGGCTGTAAGCGGCCGGATGTGGCTGACCACCATCGCGCGCATACTCGGTAAAGGGCGGCCAGGGGTTACAGCTGCGGCAGTCGTCAAAGCGATTGGCGCCACTGCCGACTTTCAGATTGGCTCCGCCAATCAGGCGCAGATTGTCACTGATCAACCACTCCACGCTGGGGGCGACAGTGGTGGCACCAGCACGGAAGTCATGTGCCGCCAGCAGCTGCGGGCTGAGACGATCGCGCATCCACCAGCCCTTGACCAGCAAGGTACCTGTCCAGTTGGCTTTCCAGTCAGGGATACCAACACGACCAAGGTCCCGCTTTTCGCTTTCATACTGATGAATGTGCTGGCCAAAGATCTGACCCGAGAACAGGAAGGCACGACGGCTGTTGAGGGCTGGAATGAAGATATTCTTGTCCGCACCCACCACATAGCGGGTCACACTGTTGGACGAGAACAGGCGATCTTCCATGGTGTTGGCAAACTCTTCACCCTCGGTGTGCGCGACTTCAACCCGGAACACGGTATCCAGACCCTGCGAGTAGTAATCCAGCGAACCACCCAGCAGATTGACGCGCGGGAAGTGAATATCAAAGGCAATCAGACCGGGCCAGATGCCAGTTTCACCGGTAAAGGCGTTCTGTGCCGGGATGCCGCCACGCAGCGATGGCAACTGGCTACGGTAGGTCAGGGCATTCAAGGAGAAGCCGATATCGCCGTAAACCCCTTCCAGCTTGAGACCGAACTGGGTATTGGACAGGCTCCAGGCCGGCATATGCGCCTTGCGGATACCGATCTGGCCTGGGCCGAAGTCAGTTGCAAAAGCACCTTCAGCGGCAAAATTAGCCACGGTACCGCCGTTTTCCCACAGATTGTTCATTCCGCGGAAGAAGCAACCGGCATCAAGGATCACATTGGGCGAGCCACACTGACCGATGTTGTGCGGACGGAAACGGTCGAAGTTCCACACCATCGACAGGTTGAGGTCGTCAAAGATGTTGTTCGCACCCATGCGGTAATCCGTTTTCAGGATCCACATCGGGATACGGATATCTTCCAGCTCGTCATAGATATTGTTGCGCGAGAAATCGACCGGATTGATCACATCCAACACACGGAACAGGTCGGTACGACCCCAGATGACCTGCTGCTTGCCCAGGCGGGTACTGAGGATATGGCCGTTGTCGAAGGCATAGTCAAAATCGACATAGAGTTCACGGATGAAGTCCAGCCGATCATTGAACTCGCTGAAGCGCAGGTCATTGGTATCCTGATCCAGATAACCGTTGATACAGCCGCGGCTGTCCTTGTCACAGGGCCGGACCGGGACGCCGAAGGCCACGCCACCACGGGCATTGTGTAGATTTTCACCGAGCACAATCATGCCGTCATTCGGGTTACGTGTGCTATCAAAGCCAAACGTGTTATCCGTCAAGCCAAATACATTGGAGACAAATGCCTGGTTGACCAAGGCCTCACCATGATTTACCCGGGTACCCTGACCCTGACTTTCCAGGGTAATCGGACCACCCGCCCGCCGCCCATACTCGCTACGATTGAGATCGTAGACGCCGTCATAGGTACCGCGCAGGGTCGCGTTCCAGGATACGTTGCGGAAAATACCGCGTTCACCGAGCTGTTGCTGGGCGTTGTACTGCAGGGTGTTGCGGAACTTGGATAGCCCCGCACCGTCGCGCACGTAAGTAGCATTTTCATAGAAGCCGGAGGTCCTGATCTCTTCCGCGCTGGCGACACTGGCCGCCAGGGGCGACAGTGCCAGACCGGCACTACCGAGTAAGGTCAAGCTCCAATGCCGCAAGCTTTTTATTCTTGTTTGCATGGCAGATCCTCTCTTGAGTGAGAAATGGGTGCGCCTGACCGCGGTCAGGACGCTCCCGGTTGCAGCCCATCCTCAGCCCCATGCCGGGCCAAAGCGGGAGTGGGAAACAGGGGTTCACGGTCGGCGAAGAGCACACCGTCCTCATCGGCGTAGACATTGGTGATAAAGCGCGGGCGGAACACCAACACCCAGGAGGGCACCAGCAGCATGGCAGCCAGGCCGTTGATCACGATCATCACGCAGAGCAACATGGCGGCATCAGACTGGAAACGCAGCTCCGAGAACACTACCCACATGATGATCCCCGCCATCAGGGTCACCGCGGTAAAACTGATGGCCATGCCGGTGGTAGAAATCGCACGCCGTACGGCGTCGCGCAGGTCACCACTCTTGGCCATTTCTTCGCGGATGCGGTCCATCATGTAGATCGAGTAATCAATTCCCACGCCGATTCCCACGGCAATCACCGGCACCGTATTGATGTCGATATTCAGCCCGGCAAAGCCCATGTAGGCGTAGGTCAGGGTGGTAGCGAAGAGCATCGCCATCAGCATCATCAGGCCGGCATGCCAGGAGGTGTAGAACATCATCACGAAGCAGAAGATCAGCAGGAACACCAGCGGCAACACGATAAGGTTGGTCTGGAAAGCTGACTCGTTCATGGCTGCCGCCACGCCCAGGGTGCCGCCCGCCAGCCGGATGGTCAGACCCTCAACCTCATTCTCGGCAATCCATTCGTTGGCCATGTGAATGGCCCGGCGGATGGTCTCGCCCTGGCGATCCTTGTAATAGAACACCAGGTTGGCGATCCGGTCATCACTGTCATTGAATTCGTTGAGTGCCCCCGGGATCGGGCTGGACGCCATGTAGGTGAACATCAGACCACCGACATAATCCGCCTCATGGGGAATCTGGAACCAGCGCGGATCGTCGTTGTGCATCAGGCGGTTGACCTGCTTGATCAGGTCCGGCAGCCCCTTGGTGCCACCCACCTCAGGGTCTGACAGCATGTGCGCCTGCAGGCTGCTCAGGGCATGCAGCACTTCCGGCTTTTTCAGCCCGCCCAGCTCTGCATGCTCAGCGATGATGTACAGCTCCTCGGACCCTGGGAAGCGGTCGTTGATCACCTTGGAAGAGATGTTGTAGTCATGGTCCGGGTAAAGAATCGGCGACCCTGGCTCGCTGTCACCAATACGCACCTGGGAGGCTGACAGCAGACCGAACAGAATCGCCCCGGCAGCCAGCACTAAGGCGATAGGCGCCGCCTTGGGCCGCGATACCGTGCGCGCACAGGTATTGCCGATCACCCGCAGGAAGGTTTCCTTGATATGCGGATTTTTTGGTGTCGGCAGGATCGACAGCAGCAGCGGTACGCCGATCAATACGGTCAGGATCACGGTGCTGGCCCACAGCGAGGCATAGATACCCAGCTTGGTATTCAGCGCGATGGAGCCGATGGCAATCAGCGACAGGCCAACGGCATCCGATACTACACCGAGCGATCCCGGGCGGAACAGGCTCTCGAAGGTGGCACGCGCAGCCTTGGGCCCGTCACCGATGATCTTCACCTCGGCGTAATAACGCTCGACCAGCTGCACCCCGTGACTCATGGCCCGGGCGGCAATCAGGAAGGGAATCACCAGGCCCAGCGGGTCCAGGTTGAAGCCGAGCAGACTGATGATACCCAGACCCCAGATGGTCGAGATCATCACACCACCCAGCGGAATCAGCACGCCATAGGCCTTGCGGAAGTGGAAGATCAGCAGTGCCAACATGGTCAGCACGGTAAAGATGAAGATCTGCAGGATCTGGTCCATATAGGTATAGGCCCAGCCGACCAGAACCGGCTGCCCGGTGGCGTAGATGGTCATCCCCTCACGGGCTTCGTTCTCGCGCAGCGCCTGCAACTGGCTGAAGGTCGCCTCGTAATCCAGCTGGCCTTCAATTAACTGGGCCTTGACCAGCGCCATTTTCAGATCCGGTGACACCAGCGGGCCAAACACCTGCGGGTTGGCAATCACGTTGGCTTCCATCACCGCCAACTGTTCCGCGCTGTAAGGCAGGTGCTGGATATCGAAATAGGGCTCGGAGTTGATCGAACCCACCTCGGTCAGCCAGATATGCCGCGAATTACGGTGGGTAACGCTGGATACCAGGTTATGGTTGACCCCCGGCAGGCTGTCGACTGCATGGGTAATACGATCAATCGCCGCCAGATTGTCATTGTCGAAAATGGTGCCTTCGTCGAAGGCCACCCCGACCACCAGCACGTTGGCACCACCAAAGCTGTCCTTGATGCTGTTGTGCAGCTCGATATAGGGATGCTGCTGCGGCAGCAAATCAGCGAAATCGGTATAGATTTTCAGGCCGGGAATGCGCAGGGCAAACAACAGGGTCAGCAATGCAATGGCGGCCAGAACCTTGCGCGGATTGTTGAAAATCCACACTTCGAGGGCATGCAGGGCATGGGTAAAACGATGCATGGAAATGTCCTCAGTCAGTACTGGCCGCCAGGGCCTTTGGGAGATCGACACTCAACACCAGGCCACGGCCACCGGCGACCAGCAGTTGCTGGTTCGGCAACATACGGCCGGTACGCAGGTACAGAGGTTGATCCGGCGTCGGCAATGCCTGCCAGCGCTGGCCCTCAAGGCCCAGCACAGTGGCGTTGTCACCCAGGGCAAAGAGCCCCTGGGCATCGTTGATAAAGCCAAAGATGGGTACTTCGGTGGGGGTTGACTGGCGCTGCCAGCTCTCGCCCCCGTCACGGGTGTGGTAGATGAAGCCGTTCAGGCCACCCACCCAGCCCTGATCCAGGCTGTTGAAATGACTGGCGTGCGGGTAGAACTCATCCGGCAGACTCCCCGCCGGCTCCCAGCTCTGGCCACCATCATCGCTGGTGAACATCAGGCCGAACTCGCCGAGCATGACCGCCTGTTCCTCATCGATAAACTGCAAGTTGGTGAGGATGGCATCTTCGTAGAGGCTGTCTTCCTGCCAGCTGGCACCCTGGTCATCACTGACCTGCCAGGTGGAAAAGCCACCCGCCGCCCACCAGCTGCCATCCGGTGCGCAAGCAGCGGTCATCATTTGCTCGCTACTGGGCATGGGATAGGCCGTCCACTCGGTGGCATCGGCGCTGCCGTGCCAGATCTGGTTATCAAAACTGAGGGCAATAAAGCTCTGGTCGGGGCAGTAGTCGAGGTCAATCAGGCTGGCGTTGGTTGGTAACTGCAAGCGCTGCCAGCTGGCACCATTATCAGCGCTGCTGAGAATGACACCGGCATTGCCGGCGAGCACAGTCAGCTGCGTATTGGCTGCCATGGCCTGAAAGAAATCGGTACGTTGCAGGGGTTGCTCACGCTGGGTTTCAACCGCCTGGAGATTCAACGGGGCTTCACAGCCGGTCAATAGCCAAGGGCTGACCGCCAGGGTCAGAAACAGGGGGCGCAGGCGCGCACGGCGCGATGGACGCAAGGGGGTGTCGAACATGTCTTGTCACCAGTCAAATGTCTTGTTTTTGTTACAAAGCGACTGGGAACACACTAAGCAACGGTTGTGCCAGCAACCGGATATCATTTATAAAATACTTATTATTCAATTGGTTAATGAAAAATGGCAGGCGCTCACAGCGGGGCAGGGCCGCTTGAGTGAATCGTTACCAGAGGTAAATGTGATCAAGTGATCAAGTGACAAAAAGCACCTGCAGCATTTGATCAAATGCTGCAGGCGTGAATTACTCTGTGCTCAGCAGGCCGGTTTTCTTCAGCCGATAGGCCAGCGCCGGGCGGCTCAGGCCCAGCAGGCGTGCAGCCTTGGAGACGTTGTTATCCGCCATCTGCATCGCTCGCTGCATCAAGGCCAGCTCGACCTGATCCAGGCTGACGCCCTGATCAATCAGGCCACCAACCCAGTCATCAGGGCTTGCGTTCCCGACCGGTTCGGTATTGGCGTGAACCAGATAACCCTGACCATCCAGCCGGTCTTGCGGATGCATCTCGGTATCGGCGGGCGACACCGCAAAGAGCGCCTCCTTACCGATACTTTCATTGCTGTCGGTAAGAATCACGCCGCGCTCGACCACGTTCTCCAGCTCACGGATATTGCCCGGCCATTGATACTGCATGCACAGCTCCAGCGCCTTGTCGGAAAGCCCCAGGGTGCGCTTGTTGTATTCGTGGTGGAATTTCTGCAGGAAGTGCTCAACCAGCAGCGGCAGATCATCAATACGTTCACGCAGCGCAGGAATCTTTACCGGGAACACATTCAGTCGGTAATACAGGTCAGCGCGGAAGCTGCCGGCTTCCACCGCCGCGGCAAGGCTTTCATTGGTCGCCGCAATCACCCGTACATCCACCGAGCGCGTGCGGCTGTCACCCACCCGCTCCAGCTCACCTTCCTGCAATACCCGCAGCAGGGTCGCCTGCGCGCGCGGCGTCAGCTCAATCACTTCATCGAGAAAGATGGTGCCGCCATTAGCGCGCTCAAAGCGGCCCGGGCGGGTCTGGTTAGCGCCGGTAAAGGCACCCTTTTCCACGCCGAACAGCTCGGCCTCGATCAGGTCCGGCGGAATGGCCGCGCAATTGACCGCGACAAAGGGCTTGTCTGCGCGCTCACTGCGCAAATGCACGCTGCGGGCAATCACTTCCTTGCCCACTCCGGTCTCACCGAGCAAGAGCACGGAAACCTTGCCCTGCGCGGCCTTGTCAATGACGCTACAGACTTTCTGATAGCCCTGTGACTGGCCAATACCGTAATACTGCCCCTCCTGCTTTTCCAGGCTGGTGCGCAGGGAACTGAGCTGCGACTGCAGGTCATACAGCTCTTCGATAATGGGGTCAGCCTTGAAATACTGCTTGAACGCATCAGCATCCGGCCACTCCTCGGCCGGCTTGCCCACGATCAGGCAGCGCTCGTCGCCACAGCCACGGCAACTGACCTCGCGGAAGATGATCTCGCGCTTCATGAAGGAAGAGGTATAGGCGCAGGCATAACCGAGCAGGGACCAGCACGCCGGCTCATCCATCAGACCCAGTTCGGTCTGGCAGATCTCCACCTCAAAGGAGTCATACCACTCCAGCTCACCATAGAACTGGCCCGTTTCCTGATCCAGGTCGATCTGCAGCGGCTTGACCCGGACCATGCCCTTGAGCGCATGCAGTTGCGGGCCGGCAAGGAAAATATCCAGTTCGCTGCAATGAGGCCTGAGCTTGCGGGCAACCTGTGCATCCTTGAGCCCGGACTGGTAACCCAGGCGCAGGAAAAAGCCCTTGGCGCGCTCGATACCCAGGCTGTTGACCAGTTCACGGCGGAAGTTGGCCATGGCCGACACATGCATCAGCAACATACGTTGCTCGCCAAACCAGATCTTGCCATCGGCACTCTGGAAACGGACCTGGCTGGTCAGATCCTGGAAGTCGGTGTACTGAATTTGCGGCTTGTAACTGACCGTCATTGTCTAACCCCGGATATTATTGTTGGCTGGGGCCTGATGTGCAGTGTCTTTCTGATAAGACATCATTGCATTAAGGGTGTCTGTGCATATTCACCCCGATCATGGTGAAAAATCAACCAAATGGTAAAAACCCTGCGACCAATGGATCATCCGATGAAATGAGCATTTGGTCAGAAACCAGAAACTTTTCATCAAATAATCACTTTCTTTCCCCTGCTTCTCTGCTCAGCGCATAGCCAGATCCGCCACCACTTCTTCGCTATTACGTAAATACTCTATGTTTATCAGTAATTTAACAACTCCCCGCCCAGCGTGACGACCAACTTGGCACAAGCGTTGCTCTGATACCTGGCACACAAGAATGAGCACACGGGAATCACCATGAGCCAACCGAGCCAGACCTTTGACGAAATGACCCGCTATATCCGGGTCCGCAGCGAACCGGATGCCCGCTTTGTCGAATTCGACTTTGCCATCGGGCACCCCGACCTCTTTGTCGAGCTGGTGCTGCCACCGGCCGCCTTCGCGCAATTCTGTAGACACAACCGTGTTGTGCATATGGACGAAGACATGTGCCGCGCAGTCGATGCGGACATGCTCAAGTGGCGCTTTGGTGAAAAGGGTCGCCGCTAGTCCGCGTTTCACAGCACACCTTTACAAAAACAACAGGGTACGCTTGCTATGAGCATTGAAATCAAAACCAACACGGTGGAACCCATCCGCCACACCTACAGCAATATCAAGCGCCGCTTTGGCGACAAGCCGGCATCGCGCTACCAGGAAGCCAGCTACGATATCGAGGCGACAACCAACTTCCACTACCGTCCACAATGGGATCCGGCGCGCCACCTGAACGACCCTTCGCGCAGCGCCATCCGCATGCAGGACTGGCATGCCGTCTCCGATCCACGCCAGTTCTACTATGGTGCCTACGTGGGCAACCGCGCCAAGATGCAGGAAGCCACCGAGCACAGCTACGGCTTCTGTGACAAGCGCGGCCTGCTGACCCGCCTGCCGGAACAGGTACAGGAAGATCTGCTGCGCCTGCTGGTGCCCCTGCGCCATGTGGAAATGGGCGCCAACATGAACAATAGCGGCATCGCCGGTGACTGCATTGCCGGCACCATGACCCAGATGCACATCTATCAGGCCATGGACCGCCTGGGTATGGGCCAGTACCTGTCGCGCATCGCCCTGATGCTCGATGGCAATACCGGCCAGGCCCTGGATCGTTCGAAAGGTTACTGGATGGATGATCCGCTATGGCAACCCATGCGCCGCCTGGTGGAAGACACCCTGGTGATCAAGGACTGGTTCGAGCTGACGCTGGTACAGAACCTGATCATCGACGGCCACCTGTATCCGCTGATGTACCAGCACTTCGAACAATGGCTGGCCGACAACGGTGCTGAAGATGTCTCCATGCTCACCGAGTTCATGCGCGACTGGTACAAGGAAAGCCTGCGCTGGGTCGACAGCATGCTGAAAACCGTGAGCAACGAAAGCAGCGCCAATGCCGAGCAGATCCAGGCCTGGCTGCAACAGTGGCAGCCCCGGGTCATGGAAGCCCTGACCCCCATCGCTGAGGCGAGCGTAGGTATCGAGGCACTTAACGAGGTCAGCGACCAGTTCGCCGCCCGGGTGAAAAAGATCGGTTTGATCCGTGAAGGAGCCGCCGCATGAGCCAGCTCGCTTTTATCGTTTTCCAGGATAACGACAACGCACGTTATCTGGTGGAAGCCATTGCGCAGGATAACCCCCACGCCGAGGTGCAACACCAGCCCGCAATGATCCGTATCCAGGCCGAAAAACGCCTGGTGATCAACCGTGACACGGTTGAGGAGAAGATCGGCCGGGAATGGGACGTTCAGGAAATGCTCCTGGACGTGATCAGCATCGGCGGCAACGTGGATGAGGATGACGACCACTTCATCCTCGAATGGAAAGACTAGGAGATTTGTCATGACCGTTAAAAACAAAAAGCTCAACCTGAAAGACAAGTACCAGTACCTGACCCGTGATATGGCCTGGGAGCCGAGCTATCAGTCGAAGAAAGACATCTTCGCCCACGAGGACTTTGAGGGCATCAAGATTACCGACTGGGACAAGTGGGAAGACCCCTTCCGCCTGACCATGGATGCCTACTGGAAATACCAGGCAGAAAAAGAGAAGAAGCTATATGCGATCTTTGATGCCTTTGCCCAGAACAATGGCCACCAGAACATCACCGACGCTCGTTATGTCAACGCGCTGAAACTCTTCCTGACCGGTGTTTCCCCTCTCGAATACGGCGCCTTCCAGGGTTATGCAAAAGTCGGCCGTCAGTTCAGTGGTGCCGGTGCGCGCACTGCCTGCCAGATGCAGGCGATTGACGAACTGCGTCATGTGCAGACCCAGCTGCATGCCATGAGCCATTACAACAAGCACTTCAATGGCCTGCATGACTTTGCGCATATGCATGACCGCGTCTGGTTCCTGTCGGTGCCCAAGTCCTTCTTTGACGATGCGCGCAGCGCCGGTCCGTTCGAGTTCCTGACCGCGATCTCGTTCTCCTTCGAGTACGTACTGACCAACCTGCTGTTTGTACCTTTCATGTCCGGCGCAGCCTATAACGGCGACATGGCAACGGTGACCTTCGGTTTCTCCGCCCAGTCAGACGAAGCCCGACACATGACCCTGGGCCTGGAAGTGATCAAGTTCATCCTCGAGCAGCACGAAGACAACGTGCCGATCGTGCAGCACTGGATCGACAAGTGGTTCTGGCGGGGTTTCCGTCTGCTCAGTCTGGTCAGCATGATGATGGACTACATGCTGCCGAACAAAGTGATGTCCTGGAAGCAGGCGTGGGAAGTCTATTACGAAGAAAACGGCGGTGCTCTGTTCAAGGATCTGGCGCGCTACGGCATCCGTCCGCCCAAGTACCAGGACGAAGCCAACCTGGCCAAGGACCATATCAGCCATCAGCTGTGGTCGACCTTCTATCAATACAGCCAGGCGACCAACTTCCACACCTGGATTCCCAGCGAGGACGAAATGGCCTGGCTGTCCGAGCAGTATCCGGACACCTTTGACAAGTACTACCGCCCGCGCTTCGAGCACTGGCAGGCACTGCAGGAAAAGGGTGAGCGTTTCTACAACAACACCCTGCCGCAACTGTGTCAGGTGTGCCAGGTACCGACCCTGTTCACCGAAGCGGATGATCCGACCAAGATCAGCCACCGCAGCACCGAGTTCCAGGGTGAGCGTTATCACTTCTGCTCGGACGGCTGCTGCGACATCTTCCAGCACGAACCGGAAAAGTATGTCCAGTCCTGGCTGCCGGTACACCAGATCTATCAGGGCAACTGCGAAGGGGGTGACGTCGAGACTGTGGTGTCCAAGTACTACCACATCGAAATCGGCAAAGACAACTTCGAGTATCTCGGCTCTCAGGATCACCAGCGCTGGCTGGCACTGAAAGGCAAGAAATCTCACGTCAGTGCAGACAAAGACGCCGCCTAAAACCTGTGTGGACAGCGGGCTACACCCCGCTGTCCCTGGCTCACATAATAAAAAAGGAAACTCAACCATGAGTATCAAAGCGATTTCCGAATACCCCGTCGAACACAAGGACCGCGTCGAGAATTTCAACGGCATGCAGGTGGTTTACGTTCTATGGGAACAACACCTGATGTATTGCTCTCCCTTCGCCTTGCTGGTCGCACCGGATATGCCCCTTGCCCAGTTTTTTGCCGACGTCGTCGCCCCGGCCTACGCCGGTCACCCTGACAGCGCCAAACTGGATCTGACCAAAGCCGAATGGCAGCTTAATGGCGCGCCTTTTACCCCTAATCTGCAAGCCAGCCTGATCGATAACGGTATCGATCATAAAAGCATGCTGAACATGAAAACCCCTGGCCTGACTGGCATCCAGGGCTCGGCAAGCTGAGGGCAGGATCATGAGCTATACCCTGACCATTGAACCCATCGGTGAAGAGATCGAGGTCGAAGAAGGCCAGACCGTACTGCAGGCTGCCCTGCGCCAGGGCGTCTGGCTGCCCTTCGCCTGTGGGCACGGCACCTGTGCCACCTGCAAGGTGCAGGTGCTCGAGGGTGACGTCGATATCGGTGAAGCCTCGCCCTTTGCGCTGATGGATATGGAGCGCGATGAGGGCAAGGTGCTGGCTTGCTGCGCCACCCTGCAAAGCGATGCCACTATCGAAGCGGATATCGATGTCGATGAGGATTTCGAGGGTTACCCGGTCGAGGACTACCGCGCCACGGTCAGCCGTATTGTTGACCTGTCACCGACCATCAAGGGTATTCACCTCAAACTGGACCGCCCGATGGCCTTTCAGGCCGGGCAGTACATCAACCTGGAACTGTCCGGGGTTGAAGGCAGCCGCGCCTTTTCACTGGCGAACCCGCCGAGCAGTGCTGATGAAATCGAACTGCATATCCGTTTGGTAGAAGGCGGCGCTGCCACCAGCTTTGTCCATGAGCAACTCAAGGAAGGTGACCAGGTAGATGTGTCCGGTCCCTATGGGCAGTTCTTCGTGCGCAGTTCACAACCGGGCAACCTGATCTTCGTTGCTGGCGGCTCTGGCCTGTCCAGTCCGCAGTCAATGATTCTGGACCTGCTTGCTAACGGTGATACACGTGAGATCACCCTGTTCCAGGGCGCACGCAATGTGGCTGAGCTGTACAACCGCGAGCTGTTCGAACAGCTGGCCAGCGAGCACAGCAACTTCACCTATGTGCCGGCGCTGAGCCAGGCTGAGGACGATGCCGATTGGGCGGGTTTCCGTGGCTATGTACACGATGCCGCCAAAGCCCACTTTGATAACCGCTTCAGTGACCACAAGGCCTACCTGTGCGGACCACCGCCGATGATTGATGCGGCCATTACCACCCTGATGCAGGGCCGGCTGTTTGAGCGGGATATTTACATGGAGCGCTTCCTGACGGCGGCCGATGGCGCTGAAGACACCCAGCGCTCCGCCCTGTTCAAGCGGATCTAAAAGATACGCGGGGGTCTCAGGCCCTGCGCAGAAGCGATAACGATCGGCCGAGTGCTTTGCGCAGACTGGCCAGCTGGAAAACAGTCGAGAACAAAAACCATGACTGACACATTTGCCGTAACCGAGCTCATCAAGGACTTGCACTTCAGTTGCCAGCGTGACCAGTCACTGCTCAAGGCCATGGAGCTAGCGGGCAAGCGCTGCATCCCGGTCGGTTGTCGTGGTGGCGGCTGCGGTTTGTGCAAGGTGCAGATCCACAGTGGTGATTTCGATTGCGGCCCGATGAGCAAGAAACATGTTGACGAAGAAGCCCGTCGCTGTGGCCAGGTACTGGCCTGCCGGGTGTATCCGTTAAGCGACCTGACCTTTGAATACCGGCCTGCCTCCGAGCTGGCCAGCAACACCCAACAACAAATCCAATGAGGTGATGAGATGAGAAAAGGCGTAATGCGTCCCGGCCATGTGCAGATCCGGGTACTTGACATGGCAGCAGCGGTACACCACTACACCGACCTGCTGGGCCTGATCGAGATGGACCGCGATGACCAGGGCCGGGTTTACCTGAAAGCCTGGACCGAGGTCGACAAGTTTTCCGTAGTGCTCAAGCCAGATGATGAGCCAGGCATGGATTTCATGGGTTTCAAGGTGATCGATGACGCCACCCTGACCCAGCTCGGCAAGGACCTGCAGGCCTGGGGCTGTGCAGTGGAAGAAGTACCCGCCGGCGAACTCAAGGGTTGCGGCCGCCGCCTGCGTTTCCAGGCACCCAGCGGGCATTTCTTCGAGCTCTATGCCGACAAGGAGTACACCGGCAAATGGGGTGTGACCGAAGTCAACCCCGAGGCCTGGCCACGTGACCTGAACGGCATGAAAGCTGTCCGCTTCGACCATTGTCTGCTGTATGGCGATGAGCTGGCGGCTACCTACGACCTGTTCGTCAACGTATTGGGCTTTCATCTGGCCGAGCAGGTACTGGATGACAACGGCGACCGCATCGCCCAGTTCCTTACTGTATCCATGAAAGCCCATGACATCGCTTTCATCATGCATCCTGAAAAGGGCAAGTTCCACCACGCCTCTTTCTTCCTTGACACCTGGGAGCAGGTCTTGCGCGCCGCCGACCTGATCTCGATGACCGATACCTCAATCGATATCGGCCCGACCCGCCATGGCCTGACCCACGGACAGACCATCTATTTCTTTGACCCCTCGGGCAACCGTAACGAAGTGTTCTGTGGTGGTGACTATCACTACCCCGACCACAAGCCGGTGACCTGGATGGCGAAAGATCTTGGCAAGGCGATTTTCTACCACGACCGTCAGCTGAATGAGCGCTTCCTCAGCGTGCTGACCTGATACACCCACTGTTTGACGAGACTTGCGCAGCCATGAAAGAAATCAAGCATTACATCAACGGTGAATATGTCGGATCCGCCAGCGGCCGCATGTTTGACAATATCAACCCGGCCAACGGCAAACTGATCGGGCGTGTACACGAGGCCGGAGAAGCCGAGGTGGATGCTGCCGTCAAGGCTGCGCGCGCCGCGCTCAAGGGTCCCTGGGGCAAGATGACGCTGGACGAGCGCAGCGCCATCCTGCACCGGGTGGCCGACGGCATCAACGCCCGCTTCGAGGAGTTTCTCGACGCCGAATGCCTGGATACCGGCAAGCCGCGCTCCATGGCCAGCCACATCGACATCCCCCGAGGCGCGGCCAACTTCAAGGTGTTTGCCGACATGGTCAAGAGCGTGCCGACCGAGTCCTTTGAAATGCCGACCCCGGACGGCACTGGCGCGATCAACTATGCGGTGCGCCGACCCAAGGGCGTGATCGGCGTGATCAGCCCGTGGAACCTGCCGCTGCTGCTGATGACCTGGAAGGTCGGCCCGGCGCTGGCCTGTGGCAACACCGTGGTGGTCAAGCCCTCGGAAGAGACCCCGACCACCACCGCCATGCTCGGTGAAGTCATGAAAGAAGCCGGCGTACCCGACGGTGTGTTCAACGTGGTGCAGGGCTTTGGCGGCAACTCTGCCGGTGCCTTCCTCACCGCGCACCCGGATGTGGATGCCTACACCTTTACCGGCGAAACCGGCACTGGCGAGCTGATCATGCAGGCCGCGGCCAAGGGCATCCGCGATGCCTCGCTGGAACTGGGTGGCAAGAATGCTGGCCTGGTATTTGCCGACTGCGACATGGACAAAGCGATCGAAGGCACCCTGCGTTCTGCCTTCGCCAACTGCGGTCAGGTCTGCCTGGGTACCGAGCGGGTCTATGTTGAACGCCCCATTTTCGATGAATTTGTCGCCCGCTTGAAGCAAGGTGCCGAAGACCTGGTGATTGGCCCGCCGGACAACCCGGCCAGCAATCTGGGCCCGCTGGTCAGCCTCAAGCAGCGCGAGAAAGTGCTGTCCTATTACCAGAAGGCGGTCGACGACGGCGCTACCGTGGTGACCGGCGGCGGCGTACCGGATATGCCGGAAGAACTGGCCGGTGGCGCCTGGGTGCAACCCACCATCTGGACCGGGCTGGCGGATGACTCCGCCGTGGTCACCGATGAGATCTTTGGCCCCTGCTGCCATATTCGCCCCTTCGACACCGAAGAGGAAGCCATCGAGCTGGCCAACAGCCTGCCCTATGGCCTGGCATCAGCGATCTGGACCGAGAACACCAGCCGCGCCCATCGCGTCGCCGGGCAGATCGAAGCCGGCATCATCTGGGTCAACAGCTGGTTCCTGCGTGATTTGCGCACCGCCTTTGGCGGCAGCAAGCAGTCAGGGATTGGCCGTGAAGGGGGTGTGCACTCGCTGGAGTTCTACACCGAAATGAAAAATATTTGCATCAAGCTGTGAGGCATCCATGACAACAGCAGTCGACAGCCCGGAAATCGGTCGCAGTATCACCGCTGCCGATTTCCAGACCAACCTGCATGACCGTGGCGAAGGCTTTCCATTGATGCTGATCCACGGCTCCGGCCCCGGCGTAACCGCCTGGGCCAACTGGCGCCTGATCATGCCCAGCCTGGCCGACAAGCGTCGGGTCATCGCCCCGGATATGCTCGGCTTTGGCTATAGCGAGCGTCCGGCCCAGCCAGACTATCGCCGTGATGTCTGGGTCGAGCATGCGGTCGGTGTGCTCGACAGTCTGGGGCTGGAGCAGGTCGACCTGGTCGGCAACTCCTTTGGCGGTGGTATTGCCCTGGCACTGGCCATCAAGTACCCGCAACGCGTACGTCGGTTGGTACTGATGGGCAGCGTTGGCGTCAGCTTCCCGCTGACCCGGGGGCTGGACGAGGTCTGGGGCTATGAGCCTTCATTCGAGACCATGCGCCGGTTGATGGATACCTTTGCCTATAACCGCGACCTGGTCACCGACGAGTTGGCCGAGCTGCGCTACCAGGCCAGTATCCGCCCCGGCTTCCAGGAATCCTTTGCGCAGATGTTCCCGGCCCCGCGCCAGCGCTGGATTGACGGCCTGGCCAGCAATGAGGCGGACATTCGCGCACTGCCACACGAGACCTTGATCGTGCACGGCCGCGAAGACCAAGTGATTCCGCTGGCCGCCTCACTGCAACTGGCCGAGCTGATTCCCAACGCCCAGCTGCATGTCTATGGCCACTGTGGTCACTGGACACAAATTGAACATGCCGGCCGCTTTGCGCGACTGGTCGACGACTTTCTCAGCGAAGCCGACCAGGCTTCAGGAGCCACTAACTAATGGAACAGACTCAGATCAAACAACTGGGCGATGAGCTCTATCAGGCGATGATCAAGCGCGAAGCGGTCAGCCCCCTGACCAGTCGCGGCTTCGACATCAGCATTGAAGACGCCTATCACATCTCCCTGCAGATGCTGCAGAACCGTCTGGATGCCGGCGAGCGCATCATCGGCAAGAAGATCGGCGTTACCAGCAAGGCGGTGCAGAACATGCTCAACGTGCACCAGCCTGACTTCGGTTACCTGACCGATGCCATGGTCTACAACAGCGGCGAAGCCATGCCGATCAGTGAAAAACTGATGCAGCCCCGCGCCGAGGGTGAAATTGCCTTCATTCTAAAAAAAGACCTGACCGGCCCCGGCGTCACCAACGCCGACGTGCTGGCCGCCACTGAGTGCGTGATGCCTTGCTTCGAGATCGTCGATTCTCGCATCCAGGACTGGAAGATCGCCATTCAGGACACCGTCGCGGACAACGCCTCCTGCGGCCTGTTCGTACTCGGCGACCAGGCGGTATCACCGCGCAAGGTCGACCTGGTCACCTGCGGCATGGTGGTGGAAAAGAACGGCCAGATCATCAGCACCGGCGCCGGCGCTGCCGCTCTGGGCTCCCCGGTCAACTGTGTGGCCTGGCTGGCCAACACCCTCGGCCAGTTCGGCATTTCGCTGAAAGCCGGCGAAGTCATCCTGTCCGGCTCACTGGTGCCGCTGGAACCCGTCAAGGCCGGTGACTTCATGCAGGTCAGCATTGGTGGCATGGGTACGGCCAGCGTGCGCTTTATCTGAGCCGATCGCCAACCCCCCACAACAGAACAAGTATCACCCCACAGAGGGCTAGAAGAATGAGCAAGAAACTGAAAGCCGCCATCATCGGCTCGGGCAATATCGGCACCGACCTGATGATCAAGGTATTGCGCAACAGCCAGCATATTGAAATGGCTGCCATGGTCGGTATCGACCCCAAATCCGATGGCCTGGCGCGCGCTGAGCGCATGGGCGTAGCCACCACCCATGAAGGCGTGGACGGCCTGGTCAAGATGCCGGAATTTGCCGACATCGACTTTATCTTTGATGCCACCTCAGCCGGTGCTCACATGCACAACGAGGTGTTTCTGCGCGGCCACAAGCCGGATCTGCGCATCATCGATCTGACCCCAGCCGCCATCGGACCCTACTGCGTACCCGTGGTGAACCTGGAGCAACATATCAAGGAAACCAACGTCAACATGGTCACCTGTGGTGGCCAGGCTACCATCCCCATGGTGGCCGCCGTCTCGCGCGTGGCCAAGGTGCACTACGGTGAGATCGTTGCCTCGATTTCCAGCAAGTCAGCTGGCCCGGGCACCCGCGCCAACATTGACGAGTTCACCGAAACCACCTCCAAGGCGATTGAAGTGATCGGCGGCGCCAAGCGCGGCAAGGCCATCATCATCATGAACCCGGCTGAACCGCCACTGATCATGCGCGATACCGTGTATGTGCTCAGCGAACTGGCCGACCAGGCCGCGGTGGAAGCCTCGGTGGAAGAGATGGTGCAGGCGGTGAACAGCTATGTGCCCGGCTACCGCCTGAAGCAGAAGGTGCAGTTCGACATCATCCCCGAAGACCAGCCGCTGAACGTCCCCGGCCTTGGTCACCTGAGCGGGCTGAAAACCTCGATCTTCCTCGAAGTCGAAGGTGCTGCCCATTACCTGCCG
>SKFV01000029.1 GCA_007117785.1 Pseudomonas sp. | reverse complement strand
CGAGGCCGGCGTGCCCCTGGTGCCCGGTTACCACGGCGCCGCGCAGGACAACGCCAGCCTGCGCGCCGCCGCCGAGCAGATTGGCTACCCGCTGCTGCTCAAGGCCAGTGCCGGGGGTGGTGGCAAGGGGATGAAAGTGGTCAATGCCAGCAATGAACTGTATGATGCGCTGGAGTCTGCCAAGCGCGAGGCGCAGAGCGCCTTTGCCGATGCGCAGTTGCTGGTAGAGAAATACCTGCAGCAACCCCGGCATATCGAAGTACAGATACTCGCCGACCAACAGGGCAACTACTGCTATCTGCATGACCGCGACTGCTCGATCCAGCGCCGCCATCAGAAGGTGCTCGAAGAAGCGCCAGCACCCGGCCTGAGTGACGCCTTGCGCCAGCAGATGGGCCAGGCCGCGGTGCGCGCGGCGCGCGCCATCGACTATATCGGCGCCGGTACCGTGGAATTTCTGCTCGACAGCGATGGCCAGTTCTACTTTATGGAAATGAACACCCGGCTGCAGGTCGAACACCCGGTCACTGAAGCCATTACTGGGCTGGATCTGGTTGCCTGGCAGTTGCGCATTGCCGCCGGCGAGCCCTTCCCGTTGCAACAGGCCGAGATACCCCGTCAGGGGCACGCGATGGAGGTGCGCCTGTATGCGGAAGACCCGCAGCAGGATTTCCTGCCCACCAGCGGCACCTTGCGGCTGTACCGAGAGCCTGCCGCAGGACCGGGCCGCCGGGTAGACAGCGGCGTGTGCGAAGGCGACAGCATCTCGCCCTGGTATGACCCCATGCTGGCCAAGCTGATTGCCCATGGCGACAACCGTGAGCAGGCGCGCCTGCGCTTGCTGGCCATGCTGGATGATACCGCGGTAGGCGGATTGAAAAGCAATCTGCGCCTGCTCAAACGCCTGCTCAGCCAGCCGGCCTTTGCCGCCGGCGAACTGGATACCGGGTTTATTCCACGCCATAGCGAACAGTTGCTGGCACCCTTGCCGGCCCTGGATGACGGTTTCTGGGCGCAGGCTGCCAGTGCCCTGCTCGACAGCCTGCCCGCATCGATACGCAGCGACGATCCACACTCGCCCTGGTCACTGCGCACCGGCTGGCACGGCAACCTGCCGGCGCAGGCAAGCCTGCAACTGCAGCAGGGCGAGCAGATCCGGCGTGACTGCTTTACACTCAAGGACTTGCCGCCCGCCGGGCGCTATTACCGCTGTGCTGCACAGGTGTTTCTGCCCTGGGCCGGCGACTGGCTTGCCGTGCAGCTCGTGGACCCGCTGGCCAGTCGCGCACAGGCGCAGCCTGCCGGTGACTTGCGCGCGCCGATGAATGCCAGCGTGGTACGGGTGCTGGTCCGGACGGGCGACCGCATCAGCGCCGGACAAGCCCTGCTGGTGCTGGAAGCAATGAAAATGGAACACAGCCTGCGTGCGCCCGTTGAAGGAGTGGTCAGCGCGGTTTTATGCCAGGAAGGCGACTTGATCAATGAAGGTCAGACCCTTATTAACCTGGACGATAATGCCGATGCACCCAGCGAGCACGCCCCTGATTGAAGCCGGTACCCCCGCCTACCGGCGGGTATGCCTGGCTTTACTGATTGCGTCGCTGGTAATTTTCGCCAACCTCTATGCCATTCACCCGCTGCTGCCGCTGATCGCCGAGCACTACCAGGTCTCGGTACTCAAGGCGGCCAATGCCTTCAACCTGACCAGCCTGACGCTGGGTCTCTCGTTGCTGTTTCTCGGTCCGCTGTCGGATGCATGGGGGCGGCGTAATCTGTTGCTGTGTGGCCTGCTGGCCACCGCCCTGCTGACCCTGGCAATGGCCTGGACCCACAACTATCACAGCCTGCTGATTCTTCGCGCCCTGCTGGGCGTAGCGCTGGCGGTGCTGCCAGCCACGGCGGTGGCCTATCTGGGTGACACCGTCAGCCGCAGCGCACTGATCGGCGCTGTTGGCCTGTATATCAGCGGCAATACCCTTGGCGGCGCCGGTGGACGGGTAGTGGGTGGCGCGTTGGCCGATCAGGTCGGGCTGCACGGCATGTTTCTGCTGGTCGGTGGCGCCAGCCTGGTCGGGGTACTGCTGATAGTCTGGCTCTTGCCTGCACCGGGCAATTTCCAGCCCCAAACCCTGGCGCTGCGCAGCGTGCTCGGCAACTTTGCTCGCCACTTGCGCCATCCGCTGTTATGGCCGGCGATGCTGGTTGGCGGGCTCAATTTTCTGGTTTTCGTTAACCTCTATACCTTCCTGACCTTCCGCCTCAGCGACGCGCCCTGGCAGCTTGGCGCCACCGCCCTAGGTCTGTTGTTTCTGTCCTATCTCGGCGGCACCTTATCTGCAGCGCTATCGGCGCGTTTCTCCACCCGCAGCCAGACGGGCGGTATGGCCCTGGGCGTGGCGATTTTCATGCTCGGCTGTGTGCTGACCCTGAGCAGTCAGTTGCCGGTAATTGTGCTGGGCCTGGTGATCAATGCCTTTGGTTTCTTTCTGACCCATTCACTGGCCAATGCCTGGGTCAACCAGCATGCTGAGGGCGCCAAGGCCAGTGCCACATCACTGTATTCGGTGTGCTATTACCTGGGGGCCGCTATCGGCATCTATTTCCTGCAACCCTTTTGGCAATGGGCCGGCTGGCCCGCGGTCATCACCGCAGCCCTCTGTGTACTGCTGATCAATCTGGCCCTGATTGGCTGGTTGAGTCTTGGTAACAGCAGGTTTCAGGGGTTGAAACCGCATTAGGCATACCGATAGTCTGGATTTTCAAGGTCTTCGCCTGCCCGATCGACCAACCCGCAAAGGAGTTCGCATGCGCCGCACCCCATTCCCGATGGCCTGCCTTGCCAGTGCCCTGGTTGCCAGCCTGACCCTTACGGCCCATGCCAGCTATGCCCCAGCTCCGGCTGCTGAGGGTATCGAGATAATTGTCCCCGCCAGCGTCAGCCCTGACGGTCAGGCACTGCTGCATAATGACAGCTTGCGGCTGCGCGACTACAGCGTAGCCCAGCATGCACTGGCCAGTGTTGGGCGCATCATGCGCAGCAGTGAAATGGGTGACCCTGCCTATGCCGACCAATTACCCGAACATGGCATGCGGCGTCAGGCAGAAGCCTGGCTGGCACTGCAAAACGAGGCCATCCACTTTGTCGGCAGCGAGGCTTTCAGCCGCATGCATGTTGCAGATGGCCAATGGCAAGGTAGCGCCCCCCTGAGCCTGTCCGATTTGGCCAAGGCCATCTTTACCTATCAAATGCACCATAGCGGTGGGCGCTGGGCCGACTACGGGCTGGATGATGCCATTACCTATACGCCTGTTGGCTATCTCGGCAATCTGACACGCCAACTGATCGAACAGCATTATCAGGACGCGCACTTTGTGGACACCCATGGCGAAAAGAATCTTGCCTCCCTGGCGCAGGGGCTGGATAGCCTGCATGGTCTTATCTATGCCTGGGTCCGCTGGCACAAGCCGGGCGGCAGTGATGATATGGGAGGGCTGAGCGAGAAACGCATGGAGCAACGCCTGGGCATCAGCCAGGTCGAATTGCTGGATATGGGTCGCGAGCTGGCAGCACGCCTCGACCAGCACTGGTCTGATGAGCTGTCAGCCTATGCCGAGGGCGAACGCGCCGACTATAGCCTGGCTGACTTTGGCAGCCTGATGCGCGGTCACAAGGGGCTCTATGAATTACTCTATATCTTCGGCAATCAGGAGGACCAAGCCAGCGCCAAAATCCTTTTTGAGCGTAAGGCAACAATGCTCACTAACCTTATACAGAGTGATCAGGCGGTTCAGGATTGGGGTGTCGTTGAACGCTTCAGCTTTACCCCGGATGGGGTGGTTACCACCAGTGAGGTGATCGATACCGCCAGCCAATGGCGCCTGCTCAACCATCTGACCGGGGGCTTTGGCACCTTGCGCGAGAACGAAGGCACCAGTGGCTTTGTTAGTCAGCGACCGGAACTGAGAGCTCTAATCACAGGCTTTTCAGACCGCCTGCTAGGTGCCGCCCAGCCCTACCAGAGCGATGCCGACGGCCTGATAGTGCGGCAGCTTGCCCTGTCTGACGGGCAGTTCATCGACAGCAGCCACAGCACAGCCAGCATTGGCTGGTACCTAACCGCAGCCGGTTACGCCTATCGCAGCGGCGAGGACTTTGACCGTCCAGAAGCATGGGAACATGATTCCGAGCTGGCTGAACGCAGCCGGGGACTGTACGACCACATGCTGTTGCAAAACGCCTGGTTACTGCAGCAGCTACAATAGGAATACTCTTGCACTGCGCTATAATTCAACGTCTGATCACAGCTCCCGGAGCTGCCTACGTGAAACCTATTGGTCGTCTTTTTCGTGCGCTGTTGATGGTCTGTCTGTTGTGGCCGGTCAGCTCTTCCGTAACGGCCCAGACCCCGCCTTTACAAGTCCTGTTGGCGGATGTCTGGCCCTGGTCCTACAGGGACGAGTCCCGTGAGCTCCAGGGCTTGCTGGTTGACCTGTTTCGCGCGCTGGAACAGGAAACTGGCCTGACCATGGAGTTGCGCCTGTATCCACACCAACGCGTCATGCTTGAACTCAGTCGTGGCAATGGAGATCTCAGCATTCTGTTTGCCAATCCGGCAGTTGACCGCTTTGCTGATCGAAGCGCTGCCGTTGTTCGCTCGCGCTTTTTTCTGCTGGCTCACCCATCCTTTACGGGGGAGTTAAACCTGAAAAACCTGCCCGGCAAACCGGTTGGCTATATGCGTGGTAATTATTACGGCAAAGACTTTGAAACTGACCATTCCATCATCAAAATACCTATTACCAGTCTGGAGCAAGGCGTGATGATGCTTCATGCTGGACGCCTGACAGCCATGATCAGCAGTGAACAACTTATTTATTACACCTTGAAAGAAATGGCCATACCCGAGGTTGAATGGCGAACCGAACTGCACTCGGAAAAACAAATGGCTTACCTGTATCGCAGGCACGACGGGGTTCCCGCCACCCGCATTCAACCCCTGGTCGACGCTATAGAAAAGCTACGTGCCAGTGGTGAGCTGAACCACCTGGTTGGCGTAAGGCCACTGGACCAGCTGCCCGGAGCGCATTTTCCAACAGAGGGGCAATCTTCATTGGCCCCAACTGACCCGGCACCCGAGTGATCCACACGATGGACACCGAGCATTTGCTCCACTTCTCCGGACTTTTTTGCAGTCCCTTGAGCAAAACAACCATCCCGTGAGCATCGCCAGGATAAAAGTATTCGGCCAGCTATAATGGTCATTTTACGAGGCCAGGAGGCTGAACCATCGTGATCCGCTCTGGTGCCAGCTGGTGCTGGCTGCTGTTAACCTGTCTGTTAACCTTGAGTAGTGGCGTATCGGCTTCACCAGCAGAGTCGTCCTCCGCCCCTTTGCAGGTGCTGGTTGCAGATGTCTGGCCCTGGGCCTATGAAGACAAGGAGCAGAACCTCCGCGGTCTGTTGCCGGATCTTTTTGCCGAACTGGAAAGCATCAGCGGACAAGCCCTGGAGCTGCGCATGCTCCCCCATCAACGCCTGTTGCACGATTTTGAGCGCGGCCAAGGGGATGTCAGCATCCTATTTGCCAACCCGGTGGTTGACCGCTTTGCCGCTCGGGGTGCCCCCATTCTGAGCACCCGCTTTATGCTGGTTGCGCCACGTAACTACAGTGATGAACTGACCCTGCCCGCCTTGTCTGGGAAGACGGTCGGTTATATCCGTGGCACCTTCTATGGCAGCGCCTTCGAGGTCGACCGCTCGATCATCAAGATTCCAGTGCATCACCTGGAGCAGGCGATAACCATGCTGCAGATCGGGCGTCTGGATGCCCTGATCAGCAGTGAACAGGTGCTGCATTACACCCTGCAGGAGATGGGTTCGCCGGTAGATGACTGGCGTATCGAGCTGCATGCCGAAGAGCAAATGGCCTACCTTTATCGCCATCGTGAGCATGTTGCCGACAGCCGTGTCGAACCCTTGGTCGCAGCGCTGGAGCAGCTGCGTGCCAATGGTGAGCTGGAGCGCATTATGGGTGTGCCGCAGCCAAGGTAGCGGCTTGCAGGGTATTTTCTAGCAGGCAAGCAATGGTCATCGGGCCGACACCGCCCGGTACCGGGCTGATCCAGCTGGCGCGCTGACGGGCGCCGGCAAAATCCACATCCCCAACCAGTCGCCCATCAGCCAGACGATTGATACCCACATCCAGCACCACCGCACCCGGTTTGATCCATTCCCCTCTGACCAGCCCCGGCACGCCGGTGGCGACAACCAGAATATCCGCCTGGGCAACCAGCCCTGGCAAGTCACTTGTTGCCTTGTGCGCTATGCTCACCGTGGCCTCGGCACGCAGCAGCTCCAGCGCCATGGGCCGGCCGACAATGGTCGAGGCCCCGATCACCAGGGCCTGCTGGCCACAGCAATCGACCCCGGCAAACTCCAGCAGG
Organism: Pseudomonas sp.; assembly: GCA_007117785.1. Taxonomy (GTDB): domain Bacteria; phylum Pseudomonadota; class Gammaproteobacteria; order Pseudomonadales; family Pseudomonadaceae; genus Halopseudomonas. Next base: position 12,931 of record SKFV01000029.1, on the reverse strand, counting down.
CGCATACACCCCTTGGGCGTGCAGGGCCGCAAGGCTGGCAAACCCGCCGCCAGCAAACCCAGATTGTGCGGATGAAAACCGTCCACATCCTTGTGCGGAGCAATCGCTTGCAGCAGACGGCGGCTATCCAGCCCGGCCGGTAACGGCAATTGCAGCAAAATACCGTGCACTGCCGGGTCTGCGTTCAAGGTCCGGATCAGCGCCAACAGCGCCGCTTCGTCGGTATCGGCCGGCAAGCGGTGGCTGAAGGAATGCACTCCCACCTCGGCACAGGCGCGGATCTTGTGCTGCACATAGACCTGCGAGGCCGGGTCATCCCCCACCAGAATCACTGCCAGGCCAGGCGGCGGTAACCCCTCAGCCTGACGCTGGCGAATAACCGCTGCCAGTTGTATACACACCTGCGCAGCCAGTGCCCGACCATCCAGCAGCCGGGCACTGACCTGCGGGTCGGTAAGGTCGGCCATGGCTCAATACCCCTGCTGCCCGGGCACCCACTGGGTGCCGGCCAGAGGCACGCGGGCCATGGCAGCGGATTCCACCGTCAGGGCGACCAGATCTTCCGGGTCCAGGTTGAGCAGGTGCGATTTGCCGCAAGCGCGCGCCATGGTCTGTGCTTCCAGCACCATCACCCGCAGATAATTGGCCAGCCGACGGCCGCCTTCGACCGGATCGAGGCGCTTGGCCAGTTCCGGATTCTGGGTGGTAATCCCGGCCGGGTCCTGACCGTTCTGCCAGTCATCGTAATAGCCGGCCGCTGAACCGATGTCACGCAGCTCGGCATCCCAACGCGGATGGTTGTCACCCAGGGCAATCAGTGCCGCCGTGCCAATGGCTACCGCATCCGCGCCCAGGGCCATGGCCTTGGCCACATCGGCGCCACTGCGAATACCGCCCGACACAATCAGCTGCACTTCACGGTGCATATCCATTTCCTGCAAGGCCTGCACGGCCTGCGGGATGGCGCTGAGAATCGGGATACCCACGTGTTCGATAAACACATCCTGAGTCGCTGCGGTGCCGCCCTGCATGCCATCGAGCACAATCACATCGGCCCCCGCCTTGACCGCCAGCTTGACGTCATAATAGGGCCGGCTGGCACCGATCTTGACGTAAATCGGCTTTTCCCAGTCGGTAATTTCACGCAATTCGGCAATCTTGATCGCCAGATCATCCGGGCCGGTCCAGTCCGGGTGGCGGCAGGCACTGCGCTGGTCAACCCCGATCGGCAGGGTGCGCATGCCGGCCACCCGTTCGGTGACTTTCATGCCCAGCAACATACCGCCACCACCCGGCTTGGCGCCCTGGCCCAGCACGATTTCAATCGCATCCGCCTTGCGCAGGTCATCCGGGTTCATACCGTAACGCGAAGGCAGGTACTGGTAGACCAGATGCCGTGATTGCCCGCGCTCTTCCGGCGTCATGCCGCCATCACCGGTGGTGGTACTGGTGCCCACGGTGCTGGCACCGCGGCCCAGGGCTTCCTTGGCCTGAGCTGACAAGGCCCCAAAACTCATGCCCGCAATGGTCACCGGAATCGCCAGATGAATCGGCTTTTTGGCGAAACGGGTGCCGAGTACCACATCGGTTCCGCACTTTTCCCGATAGCCTTCGAGGGGATAGCGCGACATGCTGGCACCCAGCAACAGCAGATCATCAAAATGCGGCACCTTGCGCTTGGTGCCACCGCCGCGGATATCGTAGATGCCGGTTTCTGCCGCGCGCTGGATTTCCTGGATGGTCAGGCGATCAAAGGTGGCCGACTCACGCAGTACCGGTGGGTATTTGTCTGTCATCTTGTGTTCCTCACTGCGGGCGCTCAGTAGGCTGCCGCGTTGTCGACCTTGAAGTTGTAGAGTTCACGTGCCGAGCCATAGCGTTTGAAACTGGCCGGATCGGCGTCGTAACCGGCGCGGTGGAGCAATTCGGCCAGCTCTTCCAGATGCTCGGCGCGCATGGGTTTTTCCACACAATCCGAGCCCAGTGACTTGACCGTGCCGCGCACATAGATACGGGTTTCGTACAGCGAATCACCCAGCGCATCGCCGGCATCACCCAGCACCACCACGCGTCCGGCCTGGGCCATAAAGCAGCTCATGTGACCGATACTGCCGCCGACCACGATATCGGCGCCCTTGAGCGAGATACCGCAACGCGCACCGGCATCACCGTCGATAATCAGCAGACCACCATGGGCAGTAGCACCCGCCGACTGCGAGGCATTGCCCTTGATATGCACGCGGCCGGACATCATGTTTTCCGCCACGCCGACACCGACATTGCCGTTTACCGTCACGCTGGCTTTCTGATTCATCCCGGCGCAGTAATAGCCGGTATGCCCCTGAATCTCTATCGCCAGGCCTTCACTAAGGCCAACCGCCAGGTTGTGCTTGCCGGCGGGGTTCTGTACCACCCACTCCCGTTCGCTGACTTGCCCGGCCTGGGCGTGCAATTGCTGGTTGAGTTCGCGCACCGTGCTGTGCGCCAGATCGATATGTTGCATGTTGTTCTCCTCAGGCCGCCGGCCGTTCCCAGATGTACAGGGTGGCTGGCTCCGGCTCCCAGACCCGGGCGTTTTCGATACCCGGCAGACCAGCCAGCGCCTGATACTCCGAGGCCATGGCGACGTAATCCTCGGTTTCCGCCAGCACCGCCGGTTTGCAGGCGATCGGATCGCGGATCACTGCAAAACCCTGACGGGTGCCGATGGCAAAAGTGAAAAAGCCATCCAGATCCTGCAACGCATGGTCCAGCGCCTGCTGCAAGGTATCGCCCTGGCGCAGTCGCCAGGTCAGGTAACCAGCAGCCACCTCACTGTCATTCTCGGTTTCAAACACCAGCCCCTGACGTTGCAGTCGCAGGCGCAAACGGCTGTGATTGGAGAGCGAGCCGTTGTGTACCAGGCACAGGTCATTGCCGGTGGAGAAGGGATGACTACCCTCCATGGTGACCGCGCTTTCAGTGGCCATGCGGGTGTGCCCGATGATGTGGCTACCGCGCATGCCGGGCAGGTTATAACCGCTGCTGATCGCAGCCGGCAGACCCATACCCTTGAGAATCTCGATACTCTGGCCGCAACTCATGATGCGGATTTCCGGCGCCAGTTCAGCCAGTGCGCTGCGTACCGCCACCTCCTCGGCGTCGGTTTTCAGCACTACCGCATTGTTATTGCGAAACCACTCCAGGCCGCAGCCAAGGCGGCTTTCCAGCTCGCCAAGCAATACCGGCCAGGCATAGTCACTTTGCGCGCTTTGCGCGCTTTGCAGTGTCAGCTTGATCCAGTCGGCGGCCACTTCATCGCCATAGATGGCAAAACCGGCGCTGTCCGGCCCGCGGTCGGTCATCGCCAGCAACATGGGCGCAAAGAGCGCACCCAGTTGGTTTTCCAGTGCAGGGTTTTTCAGATACAACCCGACAATTCCACACATAGTCTGTCCTCACGCCTGAACGGCCTCAGAAAAATTCGGTATAGCGCTGCACTTCCCAGTCGCTGACATGCCGGCTGTACTCGACCCACTCGGCACGCTTGAGGGCAATAAACTCGTCAACGATTTCATGGCCCAGGGTATTGCGGAACAAGGGATCGTCCTCCAGTGCCTGACAAGCCTCATTGAGGTTTTGCGGCAAGGTGGCAATACCCCGCGCGGCAATATCTTCCAGGCTCATGGTGTAGAGGTTTTCATTGCACGGCTCCCCGGGATCCAGCTCGCGCTCGATACCATCCAGCCCGGCGGCGATGATCGCAGCGGTGACCAGATAGGGATTGCAGCCGGCATCCGGCAGGCGGTATTCGATACGCCCATAGGGTATGCGCACCATGGCCGAGCGGTTGTTGTCGCCATAGGCGACGAAGGCCGGAGCCCAGGTCGCGCCGGACAGCGAACGGCCGACCACCAGCCGCTTGTAGGAATTCACCGTCGGGGCAGAGAAGGCACAGAGGGCTGGGGCGTGAGCGAGCAGGCCGGCGGCAAAGTGGTAGCCCAGTTTCGACAGGCCCATGCCACGCGGGTCGCTGTCATCATGGAACAGGTTGGGATTCTCGGCATCGGCAACCGAGACATGGAAATGCATGCCGTTACCGGTGCGGGTGGCATCCGGCTTGGGCATAAAGGAACAGATAATGCCCAGCTCGTTGGCAATCTCGCCGGCGGCCATGCGGAAGAAAGTAAAGCGATCTGCCGAGGTCATGGCATCGCTATAGGTATAGTTGATCTCGAACTGACCGTTGGCATCCTCATGATCGATCTGATAAATGTCATAGCCAACCTGCTGCAGGGACTCGGTGAGCTTTTCCAGAAACTCGCGTGAACGCGACAGCCCCTTGTAGTCGTAGCAGGGCTTGTCCAGATTGTCACTGCTGTCGACCAGTTGCAGCTGGCCCTGGGCATCACGGCGAAACAGGCTGAACTCCGGCTCAACGCCGGTATTCATGGTCCAGCCGCGAGCGCTCAGGCGAGCAATCTGTTGCTGCAGGACATAACGGGTATCGTAGGGGTGCGGCTCGCCATTGACGTGACCGATACAGAGTACCCGGCCATAGCCCGGCTGCCAGGGCACCGGGGTCAGGGTCGAGAGATCGCCCTTGGCCATGAAGTCGGGGCCGTGAGGCTCCATTCCCATACCGCAGACGGCAAAACCGGCAAAGCCGGCGCCCGCTTCGGCGACAGCGGCCAGCCCACTGACGGGGACGGATTTGGTTTTTGCCGAGCCATGAATGTCGACAAACTGGGCCAGCACATATTTGATGCCGTGCTGCTCGATAAGCTGCTGCGTTTCAGTGGGCAACATGGGTAAGGCGCTCCTGCTGGTTATTCCGCTTGAGAATTTATATTTCACCAGAGGAAATGCAATTGCCTTGCCAGAATGGTTGATATCAGCGAAAAAAGTGCCCGATGGCACGAAAGCTGCGGGACCAAGGGGTTATCGTGCCCGTAATCGTCGGAATGATGCTGCTCACGCTTGCATTGGACTGCTGCCTGATGCACATTCTCAGTGCGAAAATTAAATTACTGAACAGAAAACGTGCAACCCATGAGCAAAACTGCTGACGCACCACCCAAACTCAAGCTGGAACAATATCTCGGCCTGCAGATCCGCCGCCAACGTCAGGCCCAGGGCCTTAAGATTACCGACGTTGCGCGTATCGCCGGGATCAGTCAGGGCATGTTGAGCAAGATCGAAAATGCCCAGGTCTCCACCAGTCTGGATACCCTGACCCGCCTCTGTGATGTGCTCGGTCTGCCCATGTCCAAGCTGTTCAGCCAGTATGATCAGCAGGGCGGTGGCGCGCTGCTGGTGACCAGTGGCGAAGGCCTTGAAGTCGTCCGTCGCGGCACCGAGAAGGGCCATACCTACCAGTTGCTCAACCATACCCGGGGGCCGAAGAAAAGCTTCGAGGCCTACCTGATCACCATGGATGATGCCGCCGAGGAATTCCCGACCTTTTCGCATCCCGGTACAGAGTTCATACATCTATTACAGGGCCGGTTGATCTACCGCCACGGCAACCAACTCTATCCGATGGGGCCGGGTGACAGCCTGACCTTTGATGCCGAGGTACCCCATGGGCCGGAAACCCTTGTGGAAGTACCGCTGCGTCTATTGTCGATCATGAACTACGATCAGAGCTGATACTTTTTGCACGTGCCAGGCTGCCCCAGTCTGGCGCCCTGGCGCGTCTTGCGCCCTGAAATCACCCACCTCCGCTTTGGCCTGTTCGCCACGCAGCCGCTCAAACGGCAATGAAAGTGTGACCCCCTTGGCATTTCAGCCCCTTCACACATTTTTTACCCTTGGTACAGCACCACCGGTCACCCATTTTCATTAGCTGGCACAGGCCTTGCTATAGCCCCCTATAGCAATCACTGAAATTCAGCTGGGGCACCTGGCCGTGCCCGCAGCCGATGCAATCGAGCGCCTCAACGCTCAAGGATGCCGCCATGTTAAACCCGATTTTTCGTTTACTGACACCCGACAGCCTCGGCCTGAAAGTTATCGCTTTTTCCGTTCACGGGTTATGCAATCGCCACTTTACCCGGTGTCTGAACGAGCGCCTGATCGAGCTGCGTGAGCAGCTGGATCTGGCTAAAAGTCGCCTGCATATAGCAGGTTTTGATGATCTGCGTTTACAGGTCGGACGTTCAGCACGTCGCTACCCCGCCTCCCCCCAGGCCTTGCTGCAACAGTTTCTTCGCGACGGGCAGCTGCACAGCATTGCGCCAGTGGTTGATCTGTATAACCACTGGTCACTGGTATCCGGGCTGTCGATCGGCGCGCATGATCTGCGCCATCTGACCCTGCCGGTCAGCCTGAAGCTGGGCCAGGGCCATGAAGAATTTATCGGCCTCGGTAGCGGTCAGGTGCAGCAACTGCCGTCGGGGGAATACCTCTATGTGGATGCCGACCAGCAGGTCATCTGCCGAATGGATTATCGTCAGTGCGCCGCAACTGCCTTGCAGGACGACAGCCGCGAAGCCCTGGTGATCGTGCAGGGCCATGCCGATACCCCGCTTAGCCATTTGCGAACTACCGCCGAGGCCCTGCAAGCCGACCTCAACCGCTACTGCACCGGCCCCGAACAGGGTAACCATCTCCGTCAATCAGCCTGAGGAGACGTCATGAGCTGGTTTTCACGTCCTGCTCGCCCGCAACCCCACCAGCCAATGCTGGACGACTGGCAACAGGCCTTGTTGACTGGCGACTGGGCCAGCGCCCTGCAACTTGAACAGGGCCGCATGCCTGCCGGCCTGCGCGAACGTCTGGGCAACCAGCCCCGGATGCCGGATCAGGATGACGGCATTGCCCTATTGCTAGGCCGAGTACAGGCACTACAAAGGCATGCACGTCAGGCCATCGAACAGGTCGAAGGCACCTTTGCTGAAATTGCAGCACGCAGTAGCGAGCAGTTGTCTTTTCTTGCCCAGACCCGAGACAACCTGGGCAGCAGCAGTTGCAGTGCAGAGCAATTGCGCACCGAGATGGATCTTGAGCTGCGTGGCACCCAGGCCTTTTTCAGTAGCGAGTTTACCGAGCTGTCTGGCGCCCTTGCGGAACGCAGCCAGTCCTCCCGGCGTGTGATTGATGCCATCGACCAGATTGGACGAACCGTACAGTTACTCTCAATCAATGCCGCGATTGAAGCTGCGCATGCCGGCGAGCAAGGTCGAGGCTTTGCCGTCGTCGCCCAGGAAATCCGCGAGCTGGCACAAAGTACTCAGGAAAAGGCACAACAGGCCTATGCCCAGATTGACCTGACCCCGGTCAGCGATCAGCTGCAAAACCTGCTGCAGGATGCGGATTCCCGTCTGGAGTTACTCGGTCAGAGGGTCAGCGAATCCCTGCAGACACTGCATCGCCAGCTAGACCATATGGCCGACCACCTGAATGAGATTGAAGCCAACAACAAGGTCATGGCCGCAGGCGTTGCGCTGGGTGAGGCAGCCGATCAACATCTGCTGGCGCGCAACAACTGGAGTCTGGATCTATTGCATGACATGCATTCGCTGCACAGTGAACTGCCGGCTGAGCAACGACCCCAGGCTCTGCAACGGTTGCTGGCGGAAGAAAAACTGGATTCCGGCACCCGGGGTGGCCGCCTTGCGGATATTCAACAACGGGGGGTGCTGCGGATTGCAATTGAGCCACATTTCAAGGGGCTCTCCTTCCGCCAACACCCAAGCGACCCCCTGCAGGGCATGGACGCCGAACTGGCCCGCGCCTTTGCCCGCTGGCTGGGCGTGACCTGTCAGTTTGTAGAATACCCTTGGGATCGCTGCCTGCAATTACTGGAAGCGGGGGTTCGACGCCGCGAACCAGAGGTGGATCTGGTCTGGAGTGCCATGCCACCGGTGCCCGATTATGACCAGGTAGCCTTTTCCGATCCCTATGTATTTCTTCCCTATGTATTGGCCAAGCGCACCGGTGACAGCCGTATCCAGCGTCTGGATGACCTGCAAGGCAAAGTGCTGGGTTGCATCAACGATCCGGCGGCGCTCGATGTTCTGGAACAGGCCGGGCTGCGTTGGGAAAGCAACCGCCATACAGGGGGAGGTCGTATCGAACTGGCCAATCTGCTGGCCTATAACGACCAGAGTCTGATCCATGATTGTCTGGCCAACGGCACCGTAGATGCTTTCGCCGTCGACCTGCCGATTTATCACTGGGCGTGCACCGGGAGTGACAGTCCTTGGTCAGGTCAGCTGGAGATAATCCCGGGCAACCTGAGCAAAGAGCTCTGGTTCTACTGCGCTGCCGTCGCCAACCAGCCCGGCAATGCCGGACTGCTCAGAGCCATCAATCAGTTTCTGGCTGAATTTCTTCCTGGCAAGGAATACCACCAGCTTGTCGAGCGCTGGCAAGGCAAGGTCTATAACGACAACCGTTGGGCATTTCAGCCCGGAGTGCATGACCTGAAGAGCCTGGAGGCCGATCACTGATCGGCACGCAACCAGTAAACCAATAATTAGCGGAATAATTGTCTTGCTTCTGCAGCAGCCCGGCTTATGTTGGATCTTCATCAGCCAGGAAATGGTCTCAGACATCAGACCCTGATGCCTGCCACAGGTCATTTATGCGCTGATCAAAGGACAAGATGCCGGGCTGGATTGAACAGAATGCGTCAATGATCACCATAGCCATCAATATGGCCATGCTGCTTGTCTGGCTGTTTTATGCCCAGCTGCTTTTTCCACAGCTACCACCGGCAACGTCGCCCACGCGTTCTGATCAACAAGGGCGTCGGCGGTGAGGATCTCGACTCCCCCTGCCTTATTTGCAATATGAGCCAGGAGTCGATCTTTATCTATTTCTTTATGGCGCGCCTGACGACATCTCAGGGCTGCCATTTCAGCGCAGTAACCGATGGCGAAACTGATGCCAGCGGGGACAGGACCTTGCGCAGTTCATGGACCCGGCAAGGTCCATTGGCATCCGGTGAATGCCTCGATGTATTTTCCTTCCGGCAAATTCTCGATCACGTTGCGCGCGAGGCGGGCATCGAACTGGATCAGGGCGTCCCGATTGACCCTGATATCAAACTCAAATCCCTCGAGTTTCACGTGATCTCGATCTACGGCTCGGACAACGCTCCCTTCGGGGCAGTCAGGCGATTCGACATCCACTTTGACAGTGACAGCAACAGGGTCACACTACGGCCCAACTCGATTGACACCATCAGCAAAACCTCACGGCGGTATCGACGACAGATCAAACGTTGGTTGGAAGATGAGCTATAGGCAGCCATCAGACCTCAACCCGGAAGCTTTCCAGCATTGGTGGGACGCCCGGGAACATGCCAATCGCGGCCATTACGCTGCATAGCACGGCAAACACCAGGCCGGGGATAATCCAGCGGCCGATATGCCCCAGACTCTTGCCGCGCTCCTTGCAGCCGATCAACCCCAGGTTGTCGAGCAATACCGTCAGCGACCAGCCAAACACCGGATTGACCAGCGCCGAGGAGACAATCACGATAGCTGCCGATTCGGTAGTCTTGCCTTCCCGGGTCATCTGCATACCGGCTTCCATCAGCGGCAGAAACACACCAACAATCAGCGCCACGCTGAGCACCGGTGGCCAGATCGCCAGGTCCATCGGATAACCGAGCAAGGCGGTGATGATGCACAGCACCCCGGTCAGCACTGCACCCGCTGCAATCGGCCGCTTGGCAATCGCTGCCGGCACAATGTAGGTGCCCCAGGACGATGCAATATTGCCGCCCCCGAGCAGGCTGCCAACCACTTGCCGGGTGCCCGCAGTGCACATGGTGTCGTCGATATTCATCAACACCTTCTGCGCCTTGGGTGGATAGTTCAGCTGCTGGAACACCCGATGCCCAAGAAAATCCGGTGACCACATGGCCACCGCCAGTACGGCAAAGGGTGCCACCGCCAGGAAGTGATGGAACTCAGGCAAGCCCAGTTGCCAGCCGGTATCCTCACCCCACCAATAGGCCGGGTTCATGTTGGGAATACCCGGCTCGGTAGTGAACTCGAAAGGGGCACCCAAGGCAAAGGCAATGCTGGCTGCCATCACCGAACCAAGAGGAATTGCCAGCCAGCGCATCTTGATATGTTCCAGCCAGGCATACATGACGATGGTTGCAATCAGGATGACAAAGGCAATATGCCCACCCTCAAACCCCTCGGCCCAGCTGAACAGTTTGGCAATCTGCGAGGTGATGCCGATAAAACCCAGATATAACAGCAAACCGCCACAGACTCCGTTACTGGTCAACCGCGCCAGCAGGCTGCCGCACTTGGTGATGCCCAGAATAAAACCCAGAACCCCGATCATGATGCCGAGCGCCATGGGGTGGCCGCCCGAGGCAACGATCAGCGGGATCATCGGAATCAAAGGGCCGTGAGTGCCCGCCAGGTTGCTGTTGGGGTTGATAAAGCCGGAGACCAGAATCACGAAGAGCACGGCGGCAATGAGCATTTCAAAGCGCACGTTCTCGGTCACAAACTCGGCCGACAGGCCAAGTTGGGCAGCAAAGGTACTGACAATCGCCGCGACCATCACCACCTTGCCGATAGTCGCGGCCATGGCTGGCACCCAGTCTTCAAACTCGAAACGGTAATCACGGCCGGGCAGGTTGATGCGCCAGCGTCTGGGGGCCATAACCTCAAGCTCGTGCTCCAGGTATTCGCGCCGGGTCTTGAACGCGGAGCGGGGCTTACGCTGGCTTTGATAGTCGCTGTTGTTGTGCATTGTGGCGCTCGTATCTCGGACATTGATTGAGCGCTCGATGCTAGGGACTACGGGGGAACAAGACCATTAGGCCTTAGGCTAAGAGGCGGATCAGGAAACGCTGATTAATTGCACAAGACGTCGATAGCCAGGTTGGCGCTGACCGGTTCTGGACCGTTAGATGCCAGGCGACCGCCATGGATGGCGGAAGCGCAGAAAATGCAGGAGCAATTTTCTACGGGCATCTACGAGCCCCCAGGGGTGAGGCAAGCGTTTACGAAGCACTGCTTCGTGCGCAGCCGAACGACAGCCGATCTGTGATCGGCTGGCCGGTCCCGAAGGGGGTTCACGGCGTGTCCAGAACCGGTCAGCGCCAACCTGGCTTACACACCGGACCTATTACATCAACGTTTTCAGACCCCAAGAAAAATTCCCCTCAGGATATTTATTTTCCTCACAGTATTGACCACTGCACTTCATTCGCTTATAAAAAAACACAGCGCGAATATTTTATTCCTGAGCGTAATTTTTCTTTATATATGAATTAATCTGTCAGATATGAATATCTGAGTGCGAGGAGCCTGGATGTCCACGTCCTACACCATGACCATCAGTTGCCCGGCCAACTCGGGCATCGTTGCCGCTGTCACCACCTACCTGTCCAACTGCGGCTGCTACATCAGCGAGATGGCCCAGTTCGATGACGAGTTTCATGACCGCTTCTTCATGCGCGCCGTGTTTCGCTTCAATGCAGACAGCCCGTCCACTGCCGATAGCCTGAGCGAGGGCTTTGGCACCGTAGCCGAAAAATTTGCTATGCAATGGGCCCTGCACGACAACAGCACGCCGATGAAAGTGATACTCATGGTCAGCAAATATGATCATTGCCTGACTGACCTGCTTTATCGCTATCACAAGGGCGAGATGAAAATGCAGATCAGCGCCATCGTCTCCAACCACCTGGACCTGCGCCCCATGGCCGAGCGCGAAGGCATCCGTTTTGTCTACCTGCCGGTAACCGCGCAGACCAAGGCCGACCAGGAAGCCGAGCTGCGCAAACTGATCGAAGACACCGGCACCGAGCTGGTGGTTCTGGCGCGCTATATGCAGATTCTGTCCGATGATCTGTGTCGCTATCTGGCGGGCCGCGCAATCAACATCCACCACTCTTTCCTGCCCGGCTTCAAGGGCGCCAAGCCTTACCATCAGGCCTGGGAGCGCGGGGTCAAGCTGATTGGCGCCACCGCCCACTACGTCACCTCGGATCTGGACGAAGGCCCGATCATCGAACAGGAAGTGGAGCGCGTGGATCACGGCCTGCGCCCGGATGACCTGGTCGCCATCGGCCGCGATATCGAAACCCTGACGCTGTCGCGGGCAGTGAAATACCACCTTGAACACCGGGTGTTTCTCAACGGCGAACGTACGGTCATATTCCGCTAAGCCACGCACACCGGCGCGCTGCGCGAGGAGTCACGATGCCTTTCAATCTGCTCAAATACGGCCTGTCCGCCGACTACCCGGCCGAGGTCGATCTGCCGCCAGCGGTAGAACTCAAGCCACGCTATGACGTGGTGATCATCGGTGCCGGCGGCCACGGCCTGGCCATTGCCTACTACCTGGCCCGCTATCACGGCATCACCAAAGTCGCGGTACTGGACAAGGGCTACCTCGGCGGCGGCAATACCGCGCGCAATACCGCCGTGATCCGCTCCAACTACCTTACCCCGGAAGGGGTGCGCTTCTATTCCGAATCCGTGCGCCTGTTCAAGAACCTGGCCAACGAGTTCGACTTCAACATCATGTATTCCGAGCGTGGGCAACTGACTCTGGCGCACACCGATGCCACGGTGCGCGCCTTCCGCCAGCGCGCGGAAGTGAACATCCACTTTGGTGGGCGCACCGAGATGCTCGACCGTCAGCAGGTGGCCGAGCTGGTACCGACACTGAACCTGGACCCCGGTCATTTACCCGTGCTGGCAGGTCTCTGGCACAAGGACGGCGCCACCGCGCGGCATGATGCCGTGGCCTGGGGCTATGCCAAACAGGCGGCCAAGCACGGGGTGGAAATCCACCAGCTGACCGAAGTGCAGGATCTGGTGATCGAACAGGGCCGGCTGACCGGGGTGAAAACCAACCGCGGCACCATCCAGTGCGGCTGCGCGGTGCAGGCCGTCGCCGGGCACAGCTCACGGTTGCTGGATATGGCCGGCATACGTACGCCCATCCTCAGCTACCCCTT
>SKFV01000307.1 GCA_007117785.1 Pseudomonas sp. | reverse complement strand
CCCTGGCTCCCAGGTCCAGACCCTGGGTGGCTGGTAGGTGTTATCGCTCATTGGCTGTCCTTTGGTGTTGCTTCAGATAACAAACAGCATGCCACAGGCAGGTGACTGTGCGGCGACAGACCGCACAGGGAATTCATTGCCGGGTCTTTCCGCCCGGCAAGCTGCAACTCAGAGTTTGGTCAGCCCGGCATACTCCACCCCGGACAACAGCGCCATCTCGCGTTGCCAGGTGGCCAGATCACGCGGATTGAAATCACTCAAGGCATGATGCCCGCAGGCCCGTGCCATCACCTGCATCAATTCAGTGGATGCCTGCAAAAAGGTCTGCAACTGAGCGGCCGACTTGTCCAGATCCAGACGCTTGCGCAAATCTTCCCGCTGGGTAGCAATGCCGGCAGGACAGTTATTGGTGTGACACATGCGCGCGCCCACGCAACCAACTGCCTGGATGGCGCTATTGGCCAGGGCCACGCCATCTGCCCCCAAGGCCAGCGCCTTGACGAAATCCATCGGAACCCGCAAGCCACCGGTCACGATCAGGGTGACCCGGCCACTGGCTTTTTGCTTGTCCAGATAGCGCCGGGCGCGGGCCAGTGCCGGAATTGTCGGCACACTGATGTGGTCTCGGAACATTTCCGGTGACGCACCGGTACCGCCACCACGCCCATCCAGAATGAGGTAGTCAGCACCGGCATCCAGGGCAAACTGGATATCCTGTTCGATATGATTGGCACTCAATTTGAAACCGACCGGAATGCCGCCGGTGACCTCGCGCACCCGATCAGCAAAACGTTTGAAATCGGCGACTGTACACAGGTCCTTGAAGGTCGGCGGTGAAACTGCGGACGTGCCCTCTTTCAGGTTACGCACCTCGGCAATCTTGCCGACATTCTTGTTCGCCGGCAGATGCCCACCGGTGCCAGTCTTGGCCGCTTGCCCGCCCTTGAAATGGAAGGCCTGTACCTTGGTCAACTGGGACTCACTGTACCCATACTGAGCGCTGCCCAATTCATAGAAATAACGGGAATTGGCCTCTTGCTCTTCCGGCAGCATGCCGCCCTCGCCCGAGCAAATACCAGTACCCGCCATGTCGGCCCCTTTGGCCAGGGCTATCTTGGCTTCCTGCGACAAGGCTCCAAAAGACATATCCGACACCAGCAAGGGTATATCAAGCGTCAGCGGTTTCTTCGCTTCCGGCCCGATCACCAGCTCGGTCGCCACTGGCTCATCTTCCATCAGCGGACGTCTGGCCAGCTGCGCCACCATCAGCTGCAAATCATTCCAGTCCGGCAAGCTGTGGCGCGGCACACCCATGGCTGCCACCGGCCCATGTGGGCCAACCCCTTTCAGTCCCTCACGGGCCAACTGATGAATAAACTCGACGGTGGGTTCTTCCGCGGTCGCTTTGGCAATAACCTGGTCATCGCCATCATCCTTGCCGGGGCCCTCTTCACCCGCCTGCTCGTCAGCAAAGTCTTTGTGCGTACCATCACAGAAAGGCGCATCACCCGTATGTTTGCACTGGCACAGCCAGGCATCACCGGATTCCTCGGCCACAAAGCTTTTCGGGGTAAAGCCGGTATCGGCATGCGAGCCATCGCAGAACGGCTGGTCCTTCGAGCGGCCGCAGGTGCAGAAAAAATATTCCTCACCCTCGGTGAGCTGTTTCTTGATCGGCTTATTGTCTGCGATGACTGGCTTGCTCATAAGGCTTATATTCCTTGTCTGGCTCATCAATTTGTTGCTACTCACCCTAGCAGCCTGAACCCGCACCTGCCGCCAGCGCAGGCTGACAGAGTGCTACAAAATTTTGCCTTGCAAAGAAAAGCGCCGCTCTAGCGCCAGCCCAGCCAGATCAGCAGGCCACCAATCAATACCCAGAAAGCGCCAATCACACGTTTCAGCAAAACCGGCAGGTCGTCGACGCGCTTGGCGATTTTTCCGACCTTCTCGCGCCCCATCAAGGCGGTCGCCGTGCCCAATACGATGGCAATCACACCCAACACCTGCAACACGCCCGGAAAGCGCGATTCGAAGGCGGCCAGCAAGAGCACCAGGCCCAAAAATACCCGACCAATCACCGAGGTAAAGAACAACAGCTGGGTACCAGCGTACTCATCCAGCAGGGCCAGCACCTGATTCGGCCTGATCAGTACCGCCAGCCCGAGCAGCAAGATCACAATCCCCAATACAATGACTAAAACTGACATGTTTCACCTGTCTGTTGGTTGATGTTGCCTTAAGGATAGACAATTGCCAGTAACGCGTCTTAAGGATCTCAATCGAACTCAGCTTGCACTGCTTTCTTAGGCTAGAACCGGGCTTTGCTACGCTTACTACAAGAGTAGCTGAACATCAGTTGCTGAAATGCCGACGAATGGGTCGCAACAGGAGTAACTATGTCATCTGAAACGTCATCTGAACCATCGTCTGACCCGGCAACACAGGCCACGCTTTACCGCATGGTCATGACAGCACATCAGTGCCCCTTCGGCCTGAAGTCACTCGACCTGCTCGAGCGCAACGGTTACCGCGTAGCAGACCACCACCTGACCTTGCGTGAAGAGGTGGATGCTTTCAAGGCCGAATACGGCGTAGAGACCACGCCGCAGGTTTATATTGGCAAAAAGCATATCGGTGGTTATGAAGCGCTGCGCAAACACTTCGGCAAGAAGGTCAAATCGGCCGAAGAAACCAGCTACCGACCCGTCATCGCCGTGTTCTGCGTCGCCGCCTTGCTGGCCCTCGCTGTCAGCTGGATGGCAGGGCATGGCCTGCTGAGCCTGCGCAGCGGTGAGCTGTTTGTGGCCTTCAGCATGTGTATTCTGGCGCTGCTGAAACTCCAGGACGTTGAGAGCTTCTCCAATATGTTTCTCAACTACGACCTGCTCGCCCGGCGCAAGGTGCCCTATGCCTATGTGTATCCCTTCGCCGAGCTGCTCGCCGGGGTGCTCATGGTTGCCGGAGCCATGCTGTGGCTGGCCATTCCGGTCGCCCTCTTCATAGGCAGCATAGGGGCGGCGTCGGTCTTCAAGGCGGTGTACATCGACAAGCGTGAGCTCAAATGCGCCTGTGTCGGCGGTAGCAGCAATGTACCCCTGGGCTTTACCTCACTGACCGAGAATCTGATGATGATGGCAATGGGGCTATGGATGCTACGTTATTTCTTGTGATCGAACAGTCGGCTGGCACGCTTGTGGCACTTTTTCTGCAACGCATCCGCCCGCTGTTCGACCAGGGCAATTGCCTGGTGTGTGGACATGGCATTTTTGTCCGGTAACTGCTTCAAGCTGCTTGCCAGCACATCCAGATCATTCAGGTCACCCAGTTGCCGGCCGAGTTTGGCATAGCGAGCAGCCAGGACTTTCGCCTTGCTGTCGTCGGCAAGCACCGGTAGTGACAGGGCCAGATACTTGACCCAGCGGCGCAACCGATGCCAATCCTCAGCCTTGCCGCTGGCAGCGGCGCGATGAAAGCATTTGCGTGCCTTGCGATACAGTCTTCCGTAGCCATTACGCATCAACTCGCGCTTGCCGCAGGAGAGTTCCAGATCGTGCCAGCGCTGCCGGTCGTGGATGAAGCCCGATACAATCTCGGCCTTCAACACGGCCTGCTCAGGCACCTCTGGCTGCTCAGCGGCCAGCTGATCTCGCGCCATCCTGAGAGCAGACAGCTCCGCGCCCTGAGCCTTGCGGATACGTTTATCCAGGGTTTTGAGTTGAACATGTTGATCGCGCGCCGCTGCCAGTTGCTTGGCAGCCTTGCCTATCTCCCGACTGGCCGTATTCGCCTGCCCTTTGGCCTGAAAGGGTTTCAGCACTTGCCAGAGCGCCCGTAACTCCTTGACCGATACCCGCAGGCGATGAACATCAGCCGGCGTCAGCTGTAGCCGCCGGGCAAATACCAGCGCGCACTCTTGATGCAGAGCTTCAGCATGCCTGACCAGTCGCTTTCGGATTTTCCCCGACATACCTCTACCCCCAATGCCAGTGTCCCGGCAGCCGTTGATGGCTCTCGATTCCCAGGTTTTGGTATCTCATGGTATTAGCCTGCCCGCATGGCAGCGGAAAACACTCATGCCTTATCCGGCGGTACATAGGCTCCGGGGAATTTCGCCACATCATCATTGATGACCAGCCAGTTCGCCTTTGATGCATAGTGAAAATGCGTCACTGACCGTGTCGCCAACTCACCCTCAATGGTGCCTGCCCTGACCCGCAGCAGATCCGGCAAATCGGTGCGTTTGCTGGACAGCGGTGAGCCGCATACCTTGCAGAACACCCGCTGCTTGCCGGGTGAGGACTCAAAAGAACTCAGTAATTCAGCGCCTTTCAGCAGTTTGTAAGCTGCTGTTGAAACCGGAATATTGGTCGCAAAAGCCGAGCCTTGTGCCTTGCGGCACTGTGAACAATGGCACACCTGGATTGGCTCCAACTCACCTTCAATCTCGAAGGCAACACCGCCACATAAACAACGGCCGCTATACATGGTTACTCCTTAACCTGAAACATCACTCTACCGTGACTCGGGGCCATTTAACTGACTACAAGCACTCAAAAACTCGACCCTGGCTGCTTGAGAAAGGCAATTTCCTCTGGCGTTGAACGACGGCCGAGAATTGCATTTCTGTGTGGGTAACGGCCAAAGCGATCAATAATTGCTTTGTGACGCAGCTCGTACTGATGGTTTCTGGCCGGGGCATACACTTCGAACAGCGCTTCAGCCAACAGATGTATCTGTTTTGACTCGCTATGCATATATGGCATCAGCAGAAAACTTCTCTGCACCGGGCTCAGCTCATTCAAGGCGCCGGCAGATACGGCTTCCTGAGCAAGGACCAGCGCCATGGGATCATGAGCGAAAGCCTGAGGCGTATTGCGATATACATTGCGGAAGAACTGGTCCAGCACAATGATTTCTGCCAGACGACCAGCTGCAGAGTCTCGCCACGCATAGAGCTCTCCAGCAACAGCCTGCTGCATCACCGTCGTAAAGCGCTGGCCAATCAGGTCATCAAAGGCTGGGGCTGTCGCAAACCAGAGCTTCGAATCAATCTCCTCAAACCAGAACGAGAGTACGGCAGTAGACATGTCTCATCTCCAGACATTCTGCATGGCAAAGATTAATCCCGCATCAGCATCCTGCCTTCAATGCCTGATTGCACCCGGCATGCCTCTTTGCTATCGCTGCCAGCGCATGCACTGAGCCCAGGCGGGGTCAGAGAATTGCGACAGCGAGAGCAGGTCAGGCATCAGAGGGCAGATCATTAAGCAGGCCGGCCATATCCTCGGCATGTTCCTCTTCCTGAGCGAGAATTTCTTCAATGACGCGACGCGATGTCGGGTCCTGGTCACCCAGGTAACGGGCTATTTCTCGATAGCTATCGATAGCAATCCGCTCGGCAACCAGATCTTCGATAATCATTTCCCGCAGGCTCTCGCCCTCGACATAGTCGGCATGGGATCGGCTCAGCAAACCATCGGGGGAAAAATTCGGCTTGCCGCCAAGCTGAACAATCCGCTCAGCCAACCAGTCGGCATGCTGTTGCTCCTGAGTCGCGTGCTCAAGGAACTCCTTCGCCGCAACGCTCGCATTGATGCCGTCGGCACGGAAATAATGGCTCTTGTAACGCAAGGTGCAGACGATCTCGGTCGCCAGCGCCTCATTGAGAATATTGATGACATTTTCCCGGTTGGCGGTATAACCCTCGGTAACCGCACCGTCTTCGATATGCTTGCGTGCGCGTTCGCGCAGGGTCTTCACATCGGT
>SKFV01000054.1 GCA_007117785.1 Pseudomonas sp. | reverse complement strand
TCTTCATTCAGCTCGTTCTGGGTAGCGCAGGGCAGGGCGACATCGCAGGGTAGGTGCCAGGGCGTGCGCTTGGCCTGGAACTCCAGACCCGGTGCAGAGGCCATTTCTTCCAGGCGACCACGACGCTCGTTCTTCAGCTCCATCAGCTGGTTCCACTGTTCCATGTTGAAGCCGTCAGGGTTGTACAGGGTGCCGCCGGAGTCGGAGAAGGACACCACCAGGCCACCCAGATCCATGACCTTGAGCGCGGCGTACTGGGCTACGTTACCTGAGCCGGAAATCACTACCCGCTTGCCATCAAAGCTGTTGCCGGCTTCCTTGAGCATCTCTTCGGCAAAGTACACGGTACCGAAGCCGGTGGCTTCTGGTCGTATCAGGCTGCCGCCATAGCTGACGCCCTTGCCGGTAAGCACTGAAGTGAACTCATTGCGAATGCGTTTGTACTGGCCGTACATGTAGCCGATTTCACGGGCGCCGACACCAATATCACCGGCTGGAACATCCAGGTCGGCACCGATGTAGCGCGACAACTCTGTCATGAATGACTGGCAGAAACGCATGACCTCGCCATTGCTTTTGCCTTTGGGGTCAAAGTCAGAGCCGCCTTTGCCGCCGCCCATGGGCAGGGTAGTCAGGGCGTTCTTGAATACCTGCTCGAAGGCCAGAAACTTGAGTACGCCAAGATTGACTGAGGGGTGGAAGCGCAAGCCGCCCTTGTAAGGCCCGATGGCACTATTCATCTGTACCCGGTAACCGCGGTTTACATGCACCTGGCCCTGATCATCAACCCAGGGCACGCGAAACATGATCACGCGCTCAGGCTCGATCAAGCGTTCGATGATGCCGTTGTTCAGGTATTTCGGGTTGGCTTCCAGAAAAGGCCAAAGACTGGACAGGACTTCCTCGGTGGCCTGATGGAATTCAGGTTGATCCGGGTCACGCAGTTTCAGGTGAGCCAGGCAGGCGCCAAGGGTGTCGGTCATGGTCAGTAGTCTCGTCAGGTAAAAGAGTATCGAAAGGGCGCAACTCTAGCAGAGGGCGAGTTGCTTCGAAATAGTGTCAGGGCAATCGGCGCACAAAAACAGTGCAAGGTATGCGCTAGTTGGTTGGTTGTGATGTGCCTGCGGCAGGGAGATTCGGGTAACTTGTGTTTTGCGCCCCGACCCTGAGGTCAGGGCGCAGTCAGCGTCAGGCCAGTTTCTTGTAACGCACGCGGTGCGGTTGTGCGGCAGCATCGCCCAGGCGCTTTTTGCGGTCTGCTTCGAACTCGGTGTAGTTGCCTTCAAAGAAGGTGACCTGGGCATCATCCTCATACGACAAGATATGTGTGGCGATGCGGTCGAGGAACCAGCGATCGTGCGAAATCACGATGGCCGAGCCGGGGAAGTCGAGCAGGGCCTCCTCCAGCGCACGCAGGGTTTCCACGTCGAGGTCGTTGGACGGTTCGTCAAGTAGCAGCACGTTGGCGCCCTGTTTCAGCGTCAGCGCCAGGTGCAAACGTCCACGCTCACCACCGGAGAGTTCCTTGACGAATTTCTGCTGGTCACCGCCCTTGAAGTTGAAGCGCCCGACATAGCCACGCGAAGGCACTTCATAATTGCCGATCTTGATCATATCGAAACCGTCGGATACTTGCTCCCAGACGGTCTTGTTGCCGTCCAGGCTGTCGCGGCTCTGATCGACGCTGGCAATCTGCACGCTGTCACCAATCTCGATACTGCCGCTGTCCGGTTGTTCCTTGCCAGTCAGCATACGGAACAGGGTGGATTTACCCGCACCATTGCCGCCGATCACGCCGATGATCGCGCCCTTGGGTACGCTCAGGCTGAGGTTGTCGATCAACTGACGGTCACCATAGCCCTTACTGACATTGTGTAACTCGATGACCTTGTCACCCAGGCGCGGGCCAGCGGGGATATAGATTTCGTTGGTTTCACTGCGCTTCTGGAATTCCTGCGATTGCAATTCCTCGAAGCGCTGCAAGCGTGCCTTGGACTTGGACTGGCGACCCTTGGCGCCCTGGCGCACCCATTCCAGTTCGGCCTTCATGGCCTTGGCATGCGAGGCTTCCTGTTTGGCTTCCTGGCTCAGGCGCGCGGCCTTGGATTCCAGCCACTGGGAGTAGTTTCCTTCAAAGGGGATACCCATGCCACGGTCCAGCTCGAGAATCCAGCCGGCCACATTGTCGAGGAAATAGCGATCGTGGGTAATGGCGACGACGGTACCACTGAAGTCATGCAGGAAACGCTCCAGCCAGGCTACCGAATCGGCATCCAGGTGGTTGGTTGGTTCGTCGAGCAGCAGCATGTCAGGGGCTGACAGCAGCAGGCGGCAGAGCGCCACGCGGCGCTTTTCGCCACCGGACAGGTGGCCGATTTCTGCATCCCAGGCCGGCAGGCGCAGGGCGTCAGCGGCCACTTCCAGTTGCCGCTCCAGGTTGTGCCCGTCGGAAGCCTGAAGGATGGCTTCCAGTTTCGCCTGCTCGGCAGCCAGGGCGTCAAAATCGGCATCCGGTTCAGCATAGGCGGCATATACTGCATCCAGACGCTCCTGGGCATCCTTGATCTCGCTCACTGCTTCTTCCACGATGTCGCGGACGGTCTTGTTTGGGTCCAGCTCGGGTTCTTGTGGCAGGTAGCCAACTTTGATGCCCGGCATCGGGCGTGCTTCACCATCGATTTCGGTATCTACCCCGGCCATGATGCGCAACAGGGTAGATTTACCTGCCCCGTTCAGACCCAGAACGCCGATCTTGGCACCAGGAAAAAATGACAGGGAAATATCTTTCAGAATCTGACGCTTCGGGGGCACGACCTTGCTTACCCGGTGCATGCTGTATACGTATTGAGCCATGGGTTCAACCTGAGGAAATGTGCCGTGGAAACAGTGCGTTGGCCCGCTTGGCCCGGGCACAACAAGTGCCGGCAAGGCTAGCGTAACTCGGGCCGCAGAGCAAACCTCGCCAGGGGCGCCCAGCGGGCTTGAGCCTGCCTTCGGATAGCGGCAGAATGCAAGTACTATTACGGGAGAGCCCATGCACTTGCATAACAATCCATATAAGGTGCGCTACCCGATGGCAAGGATCAAGGCGATCAGCGGGAGTGTTTGTGAATAATCTCGTGCTGATGATCCTGCTTGCCGCCGCCATTCTGGTCCTGATCCTGCTGGAAACGCGTCGGCGCCGCCTGAGTAGTTCCCTGGCCTATGAGCAGCGGCGCTTTGACGACGTATTCAATGGCGTCGGCCTATCGCTGTTTCTTTTTGACCTCTCTGACTTGCCCCTTTTTCTGCAACGTGTCGGCATCAATGATGAGCAGACGCTGGATGAGTGGCTGGCAGCTAATCCGATGCGACAGCTGGAACTTATTGAACAGGTTCGTGTTGTCGAGGCCAACCCCCTGGCGCTGGAGCTGTTTGGCGCCGGCTCGGTTGGCGAGCTGGAATCACTGATCCGCCGCGACCCTCATTTGCGCAAAACCGGCGCCCGTTACCAGTTGGTATTGTCTGTATTGCAGCAACGCCCGCAGCTTGAGATCAATACCCAGGTGCAGCGGGTCGATGGCAGTATTCGTTATGTCTGGATGGCCATGCGATTGCCGCAGCGGGTCAGCGATTATCGCGCGGTTGCCGTGAGCATTTCCGATATCACCGAGCGGCGCAAGGTCGAGCGTGCGATCAAGGAACGTGAGCGCTTCTGGGCCGGGGTGGTCAAGGCGGTACCGGATGTGGTCTTTGTCCGTGATATGCATGACAACCAGTTCAGCTTCAGTAACCGCCCGATCGCCTTGATGCTGGGTTACAGCGAGGAGGAGGCTGCCGGCTTGCCAGCGGACTACCGAGATACCTTGTTGCACCCGGATGATCTTGAGTACATGCAGGTGCACCGCAACCTGTTGCGCAACCTGGCGGATGACAAGGTGCTCGAGTGGCGCATTCGCTGGCGTCACAAGACCAATGGCTGGCATTGGTTCAACCTGCGCGCCCGGGTCTTGTCGCGATTCAGCGATGGCACGGTGAAACAGGTTATCGGCGTTGTCCGCGATATTACCCAACAAACGCTGGACAGCGAGCGGCTGCAAGCCAGCGAACAGCGTTACCGCCTGCTGGCAGAGAATATTACAGATGTTATCTGGTCAACCGATGATAATTTTGAGCTGGATTACATCAGCCCCTCGGTAGTCCATCAACTCGGGTATCAGCCAGAGCAGTTGATCAAGGAAGGCTTTGTCAGCGTGGTTGCCGATGAGCGTTACCGGTACTTTATGGCTGCCCTGTTACGCGAATTGGCGCCTCAGGTCAAAGACAGCATCCTCGCTGCGCGTTTGCGCGCCCAGAATGTGCGCCGTCAGGTTACCTTTGATTGCATCCGCGCTGACGGGCACAAGTGTCCGATCGAGATGCGAATCAGCCTGATGTGGGGGCCCCTGGGTGAGTTTCTGGGGTTGCTGGGTATTGCCCGAGATATCAGCGAACAGAGGCGCACGGAAAATCGTTTGCGCATGGCCGCGACTGTGTTCGAGAACACCACAGGTGCCATCGTAGTGACCGATCCGGCCGGCTATATCGTGCAGGTAAATGCCAACTTTACCCAAATTACCGGATATACGCCCGAGGATGTTCTGGACCAGCAGCCGGATATCTTTTTCTCTGATGAGCATGCTCCGGGGTTTTATCGCGATTTGCAGCGCATCTTGGTCAAGGAAGGACGCTGGGAAGGCGAAATCTGGTATCGCCGGCGCTCGGGGGAGTTTTTCCCGTCCTGGAGCGGCATCAATGCGGTCTATGACAGTGAAGGTGACCTGGTCAGCTATGTCAGCTTCTTTGTTGATGTCAGCGAGCGCAAGGCCAGTGAAGCGCGTATTGAAAGCCTGGCTTACTACGATTCGCTGACCGCTTTACCCAATCGGACGCTGTTTCAGGACCGCATCAGTTCGGCGCTGCAGCTGGCTGCCCGCCGCCAGGAGTGGGTTGTGGTACTGTTTATGGATCTTGATCGCTTCAAACCGATCAACGACACACTGGGCCATGCTGCCGGTGATGCCATGCTCAAACAGGTGGCTCAGCGCCTGCTGGGCTGTGTGCGCGAAAGTGACACTGTAGCGCGTATGGGTGGCGACGAGTTCACCCTGCTGCTGGGTGGAATACGCGGCCGCGATGAAGCGCTGTCGACCAGCGTTCATGTGGCCGAAAAGGTGCTGGCAGCACTGGCACCGGCCTTTATCCTGCAGGAGCGCGAGTTTTTTATCAGCGCCAGTATCGGTATCGCCCTGTATCCGCAGGATGATCTGGATGCCGAGAGTCTGCTCAAGCATGCTGATACCGCCATGTACCATGCCAAGGAAACCGGCAAGAACAACTTCCAGTTTTTCCAGCAGGACATGAATGACCGTGCTCTGGAACGCCTAGCGCTGGAAAATGATCTGCGTCGGGCTCTGCTCGATGGTGCTTTCACCTTGCATTACCAGCCACAGTTTGACTGCGAGGAAGGTCGCCTTGTGGGTGCCGAGGCCTTGCTGCGTTGGCAGCACCCGCAACGTGGGGCTATCTCTCCGGCTGTTTTTGTTCCTGTTGCAGAAGAGATTGGCCTGATTGGGGCGTTGGGTGAGTGGGTGCTGGATACGGCCTGCCAGCAACTGGCTACCTGGCAGGCCGCCGGGAAGAGTCTGCAGCGGATGTCGGTCAATCTGTCAGGCAGACAGTTTGTTGAGGGGGGACTGGTGCAACAAGTGTCAGAGGTGCTGGAGCGGCACGCGATCAATCCGCAATGCATCGAG
>SKFV01000285.1 GCA_007117785.1 Pseudomonas sp. | reverse complement strand
TTCGGCACCCTGGAATCGCTCTACCCCGAGCGTATCGATCTGGGCCTCGGACGCGCACCCGGCACCGACCCTGCTACCGCAGCAGCCCTGCGTCGCGGCCGTAGCGATGGTGAGGATTTCCCGCAGATGCTTGATGAGTTGCGCCGACTGTTCGCGCCTGCTCAACCCGGCCAACGGCTGCGGGCAACGCCTGGCGCAGGACTGTCAGTCCCCATCTGGCTACTGGGCTCCAGCACCTTTAGTGCCCAACTGGCCGGGCAACTGGGTCTGCCCTTCGCCTTTGCCGGACAGTTTTCCCCGGATTATCTGCACGCCGCATTGGCGACCTACCGCGAACACTTCCAGCCCTCAGAGCAATTGACCGAGCCCTACGCCATGCTCGGCATCAATGCTTATGTGGCCGAGAGCCGTGACCAGGCATACTACTTCGCCAGCTCACACCAGCAAGCCTTTCTCAATCTGGTCCGCGGCACCCCCGGCCCATTGCCACCGCCGGTCGAGGATATGGAAAAGGTCTGGCTGCCCCACGAACGCCAGCATGTCATGTCCACCCTGGCCGGCACCCTGATTGGCGACGACGCTGCTGTCAGTGAACAGCTTGCCAGCCTGCTTGATCGCACCCGGGTCAACGAGCTGATCGTTAACAGCAGTATTTATGACCAGGCCGCCCGGCGCGATAGCTTCAGCCGGCTGATGCAGGTCAAACAACAACTGTAAGGCTATTTTTACTCCGTCAAGGCGGCCACAGTAGTTTTCGGCATGCATCTCAGGTATAAAGAGCGGCGTGCGGGTGTAGCTCAATGGTAGAGCAGAAGCTTCCCAAGCTTACGACGAGGGTTCGATTCCCTTCACCCGCTCCACTCTGCAAATAACTCTCCCGTCACTTTCCCGCCCTCCACCGATACAAAGCGATTTACGGCAATCGGCGGAAGATCTGTTGTTCCGGAATTCTTTGCTGCGCATCTTGCTTATGGCAAATTGAACAAGCGTCAGCCTTTCAACGCGATTGATTTTTATCGTGCAAAATGCCATTGATATGACATATTAACCAAATCATGCAATACAACACATATTGCTGCGATTAGGAGCAGTTTTGCGCGCGAGCATTTCAGCCAGTATTTCCGTGCTTATCCTTGGTGGTTTGTTGTCTGCTACCCCGGCGAACGCCAATACCTATGATCAACTGGTCAGGTTAGCGCGTGCCGGCGAGCACGGTCCTGCTCTGCAATGGCTCCAACAGCAAGCCGATCTGACTCGTAGCCAACAACTTGACTGGCTGCTGATAAGCAGTTGGGCTGAACGGGATCAGCAGGTAGTAGATATCTACCGCCAACACCAACCCAATCTGCAGAGCGAGCGACTGGCTCGAGAAGCCTACGCCCGCAGCTTGCGCAACCTGCAACAATGGTCAGCAGCCGAAGCCGAGTACCTGACTCTGGTTGCCAGATACCCAGAACGTGATGACTTGCGCCATGCTCTGATCATGACCCAGGCAGATGCCGGCCAGCTTGCAGCAGCCCACCAAACCAGTGCGCAGTGGGTCCAACAAGCGACTGATAATGCCACGGCCCATCTCGCACGTGGATATGTCTTCAGGCGCGACGGTCAGGAATTTGCCGCATTGCGGCATTATGACCTGGCCAGGCACCTGGCCCATCAAAGCCAGGAAATTCGCCGCGAATACTTACTGGCTTTGCAGCAAGCGGGTTTATCCGCATTGGCACTGCAAAAAACTGACGCTCTTGGATTACTCAATTCAGAAGAATTGCGCAGCTTGCAGGCTGACCAGGTTGCCGAACGCGTTATCCTCAGCACCACCAGCTCGCGCCAGCAGAGAGACCGTTACCGCCTGGCTAACCGTGCATTGGAACAGGCTGACGAATTGCTTGCCGAGTGGGCAGATGATCCGCAAGCAGAAGCAGAGCGCAACCGTTATTCGTTTCTATGCCGGTGCTCCGCTGGTTACCCGAAGCGGCTACCGACTGGGCAGCCTGTGCCTGATCGACGCACAACCACGCGAACTCAGCCAACCACAGCTTAAGGCCCTGCGGGACTTTGCTGACTGCATTGAAGAGGAGATAGACAGCGCAAGGCAAGCCGAGCTGCAGCGCAAACTGAACGCCACCATGCTGCGCAGCAACAGCATGCTCCGCACCTTGCCGGACATGGTCTTTGTGATTAATCGTGAGCACATTTTCGTGGTCTGTAACGAACACTCGGATCTCTTGCTGCCAGCGCACAAGATCCTGGGTCGTAGTATCCGGGAAGTCCTGCATGATGACTTTGGTCAGCAACTGGAACAGCAGGTCAGCAAAGCGTTTTCCAATGGCGAACTGGTGACCTTCGAGTATAGCGACCCGGAACGCCTGCTCTGCTTTGAGGCCCGGCTGCAAAAGCTGGATCAACGAGAAGTGCTGATCGTGATCCGCAATATCACCCAGCAGAAACAGGATGCCGAACGTCTGCGCAACAGTGAGGCCCTGTTACGCGCAGTAGTAGATGCCAACAGCATTGGCATCTGGAAGCTCAATCTGCAAACTGAAGAAATGTTCATCAACGACAAATGGGCTTCGCTGTTAGGTTATCGCCTGGAAGAGCTCGGGCAGATCAATTACGGCACCTGGATGCAACGCGTGCATCCAGATGATCTCGACTTTTGCCTCGATCTGATTGAAGAGCATGCCCGCGGAGAAATCCCTTTCTATGAAGCCAGCCTACGCATGCAGCACAAGGATGGTCACTGGGTCTGGATCACCACCCGCGGGCGCATAAGCTCCTTTAGCGCAGACGGTGAGCCGGAAATCATGCTCGGTACCCATTTCGACATCAGCAACCAGGTACATACTGAAAATTCCCTGCAGGAACAGTCCCAGCATATGCAGGTAATAGTTGACCATATGCTTGATGGCATCATCACCATCGACGGGAGCGGCATCCTGCAGTCCTTCAATCCAGCTGCCGAAGCGATTTTTGGCTACGACAGCGCAGAAGTGCTTGGCAAGAACGTCAAGATTCTGATGCCGGAACCGCATCGCAGCCATCACGATCTGTACATACAGAACCATATGGGCAAGGAGCTGGGTGGTATTATTGGCAAGGACCGCGAGCTGGAAGGTCTGCACAAGGACGGCCACCTGTTTCCCATTGAGGTAGGTATTGCGGAAATCCAGCAAGATGGTCAGCAGCTCTTTATCGGGATGGTGCGCGACATTACCGAGCGCAAGAAGGCCGAAGATGAAGTGCGTCAGTTGGCCTTCTATGATGCCCTGACCCACTTGCCCAACCGCCGCCTGCTGCTTGATCGCCTGCAGCAGACCCTGGCCAATGCCGACCGTCACCACCACCACAGCGCGTTACTCTTCCTTGACCTGGACAACTTCAAGAACCTGAACGACAGCGCCGGCCATGACCGTGGTGACCTGTTGCTGAAACAAGTTGCTGAACGCCTGAACCTGGGGGTACGCAAGGGTGATAGCGTCGCCCGCCTGGGTGGCGACGAGTTTGTCCTCATGCTGGAAGATCTCGCCGTCGACCCACATGATGCGGCGAACCAGGCAGAAGTCGTCGCCGAAAAGCTGCTGGACGAGCTCAGCCGCAGCTTCGACCTTGGTGGCCTCGAGTATTACGGCTCTTCCAGCATTGGCATTACTCTGTTCAATGACCAGCGTCACAGCCGTGAAGACCTGCTCAAACAGGCGGATATGGCCATGTACAAAGCAAAGGCCTGCGGGCGCAATGGCATCCGCTTTTTTGACCCGCAAATGCAGGTTGCCGTCACCACCCGTGCAGCACTGGAACAAGACCTGCACGAAGCCATACGCCAGCAGCAGTTCTGTCTGCATTACCAGCCTCAGGTTGACCAGCACGGGCATATCTTCGGCGCGGAAGTCCTTCTGCGCTGGCAACACCCGACGCGCGGCATGGTGTCACCGGCTGACTTTATTCCATTGACGGAAGAAACCGGCCTGATCGTCCCGATCGGCGAGTGGGCATTGCAACAGGCCTGTCAGGCACTGGCTGATTGGGGGCGCCACCCCACCACCGCGAATCTGACCCTGGCGGTAAATATCAGCGTAGTGCAGTTTCGCCGTGGCGACCTGGTCGAGCACCTGCTGCGCACCCTGGAGCAGACGGGGGCCAACCCGAAGAACCTGAAGCTGGAGATCACCGAAAGCCTGCTGGCCAACAACCTGGATGAAGTGATCGACAAGATGAGTCCTCTGCGCCAGCTGGGCATCAGCTTTTCCATTGATGACTTCGGTACCGGCTATTCCTCTCTGTTCTACCTGAAACAGCTGCCCATCAACCAGTTGAAAATAGACCAGAGCTTTGTGCGTGAAATCCTGCACAACAGTAATGACCAGGCGATCGCCGAAGCCATCATCACCATGGCCAAGGCCATGCAGCTGGATGTCATCGCCGAAGGGGTCGAAACCTACGCCCAGCGCGAAAAACTGCTACAGATGGGCTGCCATTGCTACCAGGGATATCTGTTCAGCCGCCCCTTGCCGCTGAACGACTTCAATACACTCATCACAGCGCACTGAATTGTTCGCAAAGGGCTTTACAGCCAACTGACAACTCCTTACTGTACCAACCGGTCGGTACAGTAAAGGATCCTTGTCATGTCTGCTTCATCTCCCCAACGGGAAAATGCCCGCCTAACCATCCTGAAGGCTGCTCTGGCCATTGCTGACCAGCATGGCAGCCGTGCAGTCACCCTGGATGCCGTCGCCCGCGCCTGCAACCTGAGCAAGGGCGGTGTGATGTATCACTTCAGCAGCAAGGACGCGCTGATCGAAGGCATGATCGGACACCTGCTGGAAGATCGTCAGCTACGACAAGAGCGTATTCAGGCTGAACAACCCGAGCTGGGGCCACTCGGCACCCTGATTGCCTGCCGCGAACAACAACGTGAAGACGTCAGCCTGGGTACCGCACAAGCACTGCTGACCGCCGCCACTGACAATCCGGCATTACTGGAGCCGGTGCGGGAACATTACCGCCAGTTACTGCAAACCCTCGGCGCCGACAATGATATGCAAACCTTGCTGATATGGCTGGCGCATGACGGCATGTGCCTGCAGGAGCTGCTGGACATTTCACCCTTCAGCGAAAGCCAGTTGCGAGAGATTCACCTGTTCCTGCAAGCGCAGGCCAACCAGATCGAGTCCACCCAATGACAGGAGCCACAGCCATGCGGTCTATCAATCGGTATCACCTCGCGCTGCTGCTGGTGCTTTCAGGCCTGCTCGGCGCCTGCTCCAATGACAAGGAGCCCAGCACTAACGGTGCCGTTCAGGTGCACCTGTTTACTGTCGGTGAAGACCAGGTCGCGGCAGAACGCAATTTTGCCGGCCGAGTGGACGCCGTCAGCACCGTGGATATGGCCTTTGAAGTACCTGGCCGTTTACTGGAATTGCCTGCGCGCCAGGGCGAACTCGTGCCACAGGGCAACCTGCTCGCGGCGCTGGATCCGGCAGACTATGAACTGGCGCTGCGTGAAGCCCAGGTTGCCAACCGCCAGGCACAACGCGACCTGGAGCGCGGCAAGCAACTGCGCGCCGGCAACCACCTCAGCCAGTCAGCCCTGGAACAACTGCAGATTGCTGCTGAAAATACCGCATTGGGCCTGACCAGTGCCCAACGCAACCTCAACCACAGCCGCCTGCAGGCACCCTTTGATGCCCTGGTCAGCCGTCGCCTGCAGGAGCGCTTTACCACCATACAAGCCATGGAGCCGGTACTGCGGGTGCAGGATGTCAGCGAACTGCGCATCCATATCAG